>JBBDRA010000001.1 GCA_040905715.1 Candidatus Paceibacterota bacterium
ATGATGTAACGACGTTTTTAATTGATGTATAGAACTGATATACAGACAGCTCCTAAATGGCTCACAAGTAATGTGAGCCATTTAGGTCATTTAATCATTCAGGCATGGTATAATTACGAACACTATTAATTAGTAGTTAGCACACTATTTACTATGAGTCTAAACGGCATTGTCACGATCATCATTATCATCGCCCTTATTGGTTTGGGAATATTTTTTATAAGTCAACCTGATGAAAATACCGAGGTTGATGAGGTAGATAGTACGAGTGAAGCAAGTGATGTGGGGCAGGATAGTGAGGATGAAGAGGATGAATCGACGAACAACACCGATGAGGGAGAGGTGCTTGTAACGTATACGGGCAGTGAGTTTCAGCCCGCGTCTGTTGTGATCGAAGTAGGTGAGACTGTTCGATTTATGAATGAGTCAGATGCAGATATGTGGGTGGCTTCAGCGCAACACCCAACACACGAGAGATACTCCGGTACTAATCTTCAAGAGCATTGTCCTAATGAGTCAGGTGACGCATTTGATCAGTGTGAGTCTAGCGATGAATACACGTTTACCTTTGAAAAAGCAGGGGAGTGGAATTACCATAACCACGCGAACGCATCACACTTTGGTACGGTAATTGTTGAATAAGCAGCATGAATCACCAATACATTGGTCACTTTTTGCTCCGTAGCGCCATTGCGTTTGCGTTCGGATATGCAGCAGTTGCCGGTTTCTTTGATCCGGTTTCGTGGGCATCTTATTTTCCTGACGCGGTGGAGTTGTTGCCTGTCTCGAAACTCGCTTTGCTTCAAGTGTTCGGTATTGCTGAGCTGATTATTGCGGTTTGGTTGTTATCAGGTGTACGTATTGTTATCCCTTCGGCCATTGCATCAGTGTTGTTGCTCGGGATCGTCTTTACGAACTTCTCATTACTCGATATTTTATTCCGTGATCTTGCGCTTGCCGGAGCAGCGGCAGCACTTGCGTTCCTTGAATTTGAGAAGACGGGACGTATTTTTTAAATAATTTATTTTAGGCACCAGCAGAGCGTTTACGTGTCGATACTAGGTAACGTTTGAGCAGGTTGTCCACCGATTGTGCACAGCTTGTACACGGAATTATACTCTTTTATCCCTTTACAAATAAGGGTTTTTTTGATAAAAATGAGAAATAGCAATGAGTCAATCAACCGTAATGTCAATTGATTGTGACACTGAGCTTCGCATCTTTGTGAGCGATGGTGTTGGTATTTTTGTACCTAGCATCGTCACCGGTGCGACATTACAATCCAATAGTTTATGAATCGCTGATCCCTCAGCGATTTTTTATTGTCATATTACGAACTAACGTTATGTCCATGCCCTACAAAAACATTTCGAAAGCTTGTCTCGTGGAGTTGCAACCGGTACTTGATCTACTACGGGAAGGAAAGTTCTTTGGAGCTGAAAGTGTTTGTAACATAGTTGCCAAACGGTTTAATGAACGGGAAGAGGTTTCGGAGGACTGTCGTACACTTGTCTCTGATATTGAAGATTTTATTTCCCACAAGAGCGAAAAATCACTCGAGGATATAACGAAGCAGCATCAGCAGCTTACGGGGGCGGTTTCGTAAAAGAGGCAGAGCTAATAATCAAAGTGTAGAGAACAAAATAAAAATACCCCACCATCGGTTGATGGCGGGGTTGCGTTTACTTCCCAGGAAGCCCCGCCCGGAGCCCCTCCCTCCTATTTCGGAGGCCGGGGAGGAGGTACTTTGTATTAAATTAAAGCCCTGCCTCGAGTTGCATGAAGGCAGCGTTTATACACATCGCTTTTTTGAGTATGCGTATTATAATAAAAGCATGAAGCAAGTTGAATTTGATGAGCAGAAAAGTATTTTCGATGGCCGGCGGCACAAAGCTAGACGGTCGGTGTTGGTGCGTTGGATGATGAAGCTGTCATTTATTAAGACGCAGCGTCAGGCGAACATCGCTCTGATAGGTATAACGATCGCTGCGCTGGTCGCCTCATACTTGATCTTAAATAATACATTTAATCTAACCGGAGGCGATGATCAAACGTACATAGAAGATCTCACGCCTGAAGAGCGCGAAGAGCTTCCTCCGGAGTTCTTGGAAGCCCTTCCTTCACGGCAAGACTAAAGCTCTTTTCTGGTTTTTTGTATTGGATTTGCATTGAAAAATAAAAGCGTTATAATTCTCACATGACAACCTCAATATCACAGCTGTTTTTCTTTTATTCTTTTTTCTTTGGGACGTATCGTCTCCAGGGTCAGTTTGTGGTATTGCAGTAATCTCTCTTAACACTCGATATTAAAAACAGGCTCTGGCGACAGAGTCTGTTTTCATTTGCACCGTTGCAAATGATCGCGTATAGGATATTGTTCCTTTCAATGAGGAGAAAACAAATGACAACACTGGCGAATGCAAAGCAGCGTACCCAGCTGCGCAATCGGCGGATCGTATCAAAGCGAAATCCGATGACCCCGCGGCAGGCGCACGAACAGTGGCCGCTGACTCAGGAGGCGATGGCAAACGTTTCGGCGTCTCAGCAGACAGTGATCGACATCCTGAACGGTGTAGACCGGCGGATGCTCGTTATCTGTGGTCCTTGCTCGGCACACAGCAAAGAGCAGATGACAGCCTGTGGCGAGTGGGTTCAAACTATGCAGAAGCAATACGGCAATAAGATGTTTTTCGTCCTTCGCTTCTGCGTTGAGAAGCCTCGCTCTACAACCGGATGGGAAGGACTGATCTTCGATCCGCACTTTGACGACAGCAGGGACGAGAACGAAGGTGTCAGGCTTTCTCGTGAGATCGGTCTTGTGTTGGCGGAAAATAATGTTCCGCTTGCAATGGAGTACCTGCACACCGATACGGCACAGATGCTCGATGATCTGGTTACGGTTGCCTGGATCGGTGCTCGAACCGTGAGCAGTCCGAATATTCGCCGGTTTGCCGGCGGTGTTTCGATGCCGATCGGGTTCAAAAACGGCGAAAGCGGTTCCTTGGTCCCGGCGATCCAGGCGATCACGACGGCCGGCACGCCTGAACAGGAGTTTCGGAGTATCGATGATGACGGCGTGCGCGCGTTTTTCCAAACAGCGGGAAATGCGGACACATTTCTTATCCTGCGGGGCGGTACCGATGGCTCGAACGCAACGCCGGAGGGAATTGCCGATGCCGCAAAGCATTTGGCAGAGAAAGATCTGCCTCAGCGTATCGTTGTTGACTGTGCGCACAAGAACAAGTCCGGCGGTCCGGATACACAGAGTGCACCGCTTATGGTTGCTGTTAATCAGCGTGTTGCCGGCGCTCCGGTGCTCGGCGTTATGCTGGAAGTGAGTACTCAGGAGCATGGTAGTCGCACTGACCCGTGCGCAACCATCGAGCAGGCTTCGGGTATGCTCGAACAGGCGTATGAGGCGCTTGGCGAGTAGCTGTTGTCATTTCTTCAACCCGTGGACAAAGGCAAGATCTCTTTCAAAGAGGTCGACCCGGCGTCCACGGGTTTTTATTTTGTTTACAAAAAAGAAGTTGTGGGTATGTATAACCGGAGAGGGTTCACTATCACTTTTTATTCGTGCAGATCGTGAGAGTAGAACTAGATCAGAAAAAACGCCTCCATGGATCATGCAGGCGTTTTGTTGAACTGGTTGTGAGAGTTTTACCGCTGAAGGTGTCGCGGTGGGCAGTGTGCGTGGTGAGCAGACATCCGCCAAAGCACGATCTTCTTGCCGCATCTGGGGCAGGTGAAGCAACATGAGCGGTACGTACTGTCAGTGGGTTTGTTGCACCCACAGATCTCGTAGTCATGGGCGTAGGAACTATTCTCAGGGCGAGTTTCTGGCATCTAGGCCCCCTTTCTTGTAAGTGGTTTCTGCCATCTATAGTAGTTTGTTTTTAACAAAACACAAGAGGGGATAGCCGTATAAAATATAAAACAAATACGGGATAGAGAAGTTGCATTTCAGATCATATCGCGATGTTTTTTGGGGTACAGTAGATCACCAAGAGGCAACCGAGATATGCTTAAAACATTGTGTATATCGGATGTACACACTTTTATTGGATTGTCGTACCCTCGTATCACGTTTTTGGGTTATAATACATCCAGTGTATGCGCACCCATCTGACAAGACGTAATTCCAGGCGTAACTAATGAGATATTTGATCTTCCAATTCTTTTTTTCTCGCGCATTTCTACTCAGAGGTGTTATTTTTCCTTGTGCTGTCGCCGTTGTGCTTTTTCCTGCCGTGTTGCCTGTGTTTGCACAAGACTCCGGGCAAAATGTAGCGGTTGTATATCCGGTAAATGAAGAAAGTGTGCAGACCGGAGATATCATTACGCGTGATCGCCGGACCTACACCTTGCGTTTTTCGCGTGTTCCAAATTCCCAAGAGCTATTCGGGGTCATTGTTGAAGATCATGCGATAGTGTACCAGCTCGACGATGAAGAAGGGGGTGTGCCTATTCTTCGAAGTGGGCAAGCGGAAGTGAACGTGACGTTGGCTGGTGGCGAGATCGAACCGGGTGACATCATAACGTCATCATACGTTCCGGGTTTTGGAAGGAAAGCAGGAGTGAATGATCAATACCAACTCGGTATTGCTTTGGAAGGATTTGACGGATCAAACTCAACAACAACGGTCCAGGCAGGTCCGGAAGGTGAAATGGAGGTTGCCGCCGGATCTGTATTCGTTGATCTCGATATAGGGCCGACTCAAGCTTCGGAAGAGAAGTCTACCGCTGCGTTCGGGCTCGTGTCATTTGATGGTGATGATCTTCTAAAGGTTGTGCGTATTCTCATTGCCGGCGTTATTACGGTCGGGGCCATTTATAGCTCGTTTCAATATTTTGGAGACAACCTTACCGCTGGCATTTCGTCTATCGGGAGAAATCCAATGGCGAAAGGCTCGATACAGCGCATGGTCTTCGTGAACCTGGCGGCCATTATTCTGATAAGTTTTGCGGGAATTGGACTTGGAGCTCTGGTGCTCTTTATTCCCATATAGGGAGGAATTTAGTATTCAGCACGTATGGAAAAACAGCATTGTGAAAAAGGTTGCTTAATGTGAACCTTTCCCCATGTTTATGTGTTCTGGCAAAACACTCGTGTGATATACTAGTTGTGTATGATCAGTCACGCTCGATCTTTTCTAGCTCAATCTTTTACCGGGGGAGAAGGCTTCCTTTCGTCCGTCGATATCTCAACAGGAGCGATATTATTTTTGATAGTGGCGGTCCTCGTTCTTGCATTCCTTGTATTTCGAAGCGAGCGACACATGCGTAAGTTGTCGGCACCGGTATACGATGCGATCATTTCTCAGGCGCAGGATCGCGCACAGAAGATCGTCGATGATGCCACTGAGTCAGCTCGCGCTATTCAGGCTGACGCTGAAAAGAATGCGACTGCTTATCTCACTGATCAGCAGTCGCGTGCTGAGGATGTTAACCGGCAGTATACACAGCAACTTCAGGCAGCAGCTGAAGAAGCACAGCATGCGATCACGGATTATCGTAAAACAGCAACTGACGCAACTGACGCGGTTGTCGAGCATTTGCGTGAAAAGATATCGTCATCAGTTGATCATGCTACTAAGTATATAGAGAAGGCGGTGGATCAAGTTGACGCAAGCCTGGTTGAGCAGACAAATTCGCTTAGCGATTCGCTTGACAGTGTTAAAGAAGGGTACATTAAAGAACTTCGTTCAGTTCTTTCAGAAGAGTTATCAAAAGCAAATTCAGCAATAGATGCGTATCGAAGTGAGAGGATGAATATGGTCGATCACGAAATAGGTTCGTTGGTAGAGAAAACAACTCAGCTTACGCTCCAGAGAACGTTGACAACGGATGAGCACACCGAACTTGTTCAAGAGGCGCTTGAAGAAGCAAGGCGGCAAGGGGTATTCACCGGAGGTCAGTCTGATTCATAATCATATGACGGTTCTTGAGACGATTCTATCAAATACCTATACGACCGTTGATCTCAACCGCCGTCTGGCGAGAGCGCGAGAATTTGTTGAGTATTTTGTATATAGACAGACAGATGATAAAGAAAGTATCATCAAAAATTCGGCGCTGATCGATGAGCTAGAACTTTTTTTAGAGAGAAAAGGAGAAAAAGAGCGTGACGTTACCGCGATATGCGAATGGGGAGAAAGTGCTTGGACCACACTAGCAACCAAAGATCCGAGTGAGCAGTTCAAAAACCTCTCTCGTTTAATTGAGAATTTGCCTATTATCGATCTGTATCTTCCTCATAAACTTCCAGATGAAGCCCTGGATGCGATAGGAGAGCAGTTCCGAGAAAAATTTGGAAGATACGTGATCCTTGACGTTCGTATTTCTTCTAAAATGATCGGTGGATGTGCCTTTAGTTTCCAGGGTCATTATTACGATTATTCTTTTCAGAAGCGAGCCGAATCACATCATGCAGAGATCACTGAGATGGTGAAAAATATAGGGAGAGATCAGGCTGTTGCCGAATAAGAAAAGCATTGAAAAGGGTGGGCTGATGGTTAGTGAAAATATATATGACTGAAGATCATGCACAGAGGAGACACAAAGAAGTGGGGTTTGTTGAGGAGGTGAAACATTACCTTGTGTATATTCGAGGTTTACCGACGGTACGGGTAAACGATCTTCTTGTTGACGAGAGCGGTCGTCGCGCGATCGTTGGTTCGATACTGGAAAATCGAGTCGAAGCGCTTATGCTCGACAAGGTTCCTTTTTCTGTAGGAGACAGGCTATGGGTGGCAAAAGAAAAAGCCCAGGTGCGTATCGGGAGTCATCTTTTTGGTAGTGTATGTGACGGTCTTGGTAACCTCGTGTCGCATCAGCAGACTGATGCCTCACAGGCTCCGTCAGTTACTGATGAAGAGAGTGTGGTGTCGTTTACGCACGATGTTCGAGCCCGTGATATCGATGAACGTGATTTTATTAAAGAGCAGCTCCATACCGGTTTTAGTGCCATCGATCTTCTTGTACCTATTGGTAAAGGTCAGCGAGAACTTATTTTCGGTCCGATCGATAGCGGAAAGGATGAATTTCTTCGAGAAGTTGTTTCGAGTCAAAAAGGAAAGGATATCGTTTGTATCTACGCTGTTGTAGGTAAGCCGGCCGGCTTTACTGAGCAGCTTGTTCGTGAGTTCACAGCAAGTGGAGCACTTGCGCACACGATCATTATTTCCGCACCGTCTACTGACGCTGCGCCAAGCATTACCGTAGCTCCTTCGACCGCGTTTTTGTTCGCTGAACATTTTGTTGCTCAAGGGAAAGACGTGTTGCTTATACTCAATGACCTTGGTATCCATGCTCAGTATTTACGTGAGGTTGCATTATTGTCCGGTCGAGTGCCGGGTCGGGAATCGTATCCGGGTGATATGTTTTATCAACACGCTCACCTTATGGAGCGTGCCGGTCGGTTCAATAAAGCGGCCGGCGGAGGCAGTATTACACTTTTCCCGGTTATGGAGCTTAACCGGGAAAGTGCTCAAAACCTGATCCCGACGAACTTGATGGCGTCTACCGACGGTCACCTTATGTTCTCTGCTGACGTGCAAGCAGAAGGTGCCTTGCCTGCTGTGGCTGTTATTGAGTCGATCACTCGTATCGGTCACCATACTCAATCGTCGCTTACGCGTGAGTTGTCGACGCGGTTGATGGGTATTGTGTCAGAGTATCCGCGGCAACAGGAGTACAGTCGCTTCGGGACAACGTTGAGCGAGCGGACAAAGCGTGTTCTAACGCAAGGGAGTCTGATACAGATATTGTTAAACCAGAAATGGGTAGGACCTCTAGACGAGACAATGCAGATCATGTTGTGTACGCTGCCGCTCACATCAATGTCTGATGACCAAAAGTCACCTCAAAATGTGCGGGTATATCGCGAGGATATCATGGAAATACTTCGCGAGGACGATGTTTTCAAAGAGGCACGCGAAGGAGCGACTGCTGATATGCCATTTAAAGAGTTTCTTGAGCTAATGGAGCAGAATATTTCCGCAGTTACATCATTATGGCAGACATCCAAGACAACCAAGCAGAATTAGAAAGTGTTCGGACGATTCACGCCATGTCCGGTGTGATGCGTGATATTGCCGCTACACGCACAGCTGAACTGCGCAATAAATATCACCAAAACGTCGCCTTCTACACAGAAGTGCGAGATCTCTATGCAGTGATTCGTGGCATTGTTCAGCAGCAAGGGTCTGAAAAGAAGCCACCGAAGGCGTCATGGGGAATCGTAGCAACATCAAGTCAGCACTTTTACGGTGGGCTGAACCGTGACGTAGTAGAATACTTCATTAAACATATTGACCAGTACGACGACTGTCTTATTATTGGAAAAACCGGCAAACAGTATATTGAGCAGGCGGGATATGCTGATCGGTGTGATTTTCAGTCGTTTAAAGATGATATACCGGACACTGAAGGTATACAGGTGTTGATACAACAAATGAGTAAGTATGATAAAGTTGATATATACTATCCTGCATACAAGACGCCGTTTTTTCAAGAACCTAAATCATTCGATATTAATGCTCGACCGAATGAAGAAGGGGGCGGGAAGACCGGGTTGAATGAGGAATATATAACTGAGCCTGAATTAAGTAAGCTGTACGATTTTTTTAGGACGCACGTTAAGTTGATGTTATTTAGAAGGGTGTTGCTTGAAACCGACCTTGCTCGATCGTCTGCGCGACTTATGAAGATGCATTCCGCTGAGGAGGCATCTGAGGATATGATCGGAGATCTAACAAAGCAAATTACGAAGAACAAACGAAATGCGGAGAACGTTGAGTTGCTTGAAACAGTAGTCGCACTAAAACAATGGCAGAAACTTCAAGAAAACAAGTAGGAAATATTATTGAAGTTCGTGGTCAAACGGTTCGAGTGTCATGTAACGCAGACTATCTTCCGAGGCAGCGCGAGCTGCTTGTCGCTACAGACAACAAAGATATTCGTTTAGAAGTATATTCATACGAGAATGACAGGGTCTTAAAAGCGCTTTTGCTATGTGATCCGGAGTTGGTTTCTCGTAGCATGGCAGTTGAAGCTACGGAAAACGACATAACAATACCGATAACACTCGACGTTCTTGGTCGGGTGGTTAACATTTATGGTGAACCTCAGGACGGGGGAGAGCCGATCAATACCGAAAAAAGGCGTTCGATATATCAGCTTCCGGAAGCATTGGACAATGATAAAGACGACAAGAAAGCACCAGAGATTTTGGAAACAGGTATCAAGGCGATCGATATTTTTGCCCCAATACCAAAAGGTGGAAAACTCGGCCTGATCGGGGGTGCGGGTGTGGGAAAAACTATTTTGTTGACAGAACTGCTTCACAACATCGGTTCACTTGATAAAACCGCTTCAATTTTTGCCGGGATCGGTGAGCGTATCAGAGAAGGGCATGAGCTGTGGAATTCTCTTCAGGAGAGCGGTCTCATGGATAAAACCACAATGATTCTGGGAAACATTAACGAAAACGCCGCGATTCGATTCAGAATTGGTGCGGCTGCGGCTGCTTTCGCTGAATACTTTCGGGATGATGAAGGGTACAATGTACTATTTTTTGTGGATAATATGTTCCGATTTGTGCAGGCAGGAAGCGAGCTCTCGACCTTATTGGGGGAGATTCCATCGGAGTTCGGGTATCAACCAACACTTCAAAGTGATATTTCTGATTTCGAGAATCGGTTGCGGGGGAGAAATGGTAAGTGGGTGACCTCGGTTCAGACCGTGTATGTGCCAGCAGACGATATGACCAACCCGGCGGTAGCAACAACGCTTCCGCACTTGAACGCAGCCGTTTTTCTTTCTCGCGATATAACACAGCAAGGTCGTTTGCCGGCAATTGACCTGCTTCGATCACATTCCTCGATCACTGATAAAGATATCGTCGGTGAGTACCACTACAGTACAGTAACTCGCGCGATGGAGTTTCTTAATCATTATTCTCGTCTGGAGAGAATCGTTTCTATTGTTGGTGAGGAGGAGCTTTCAAAAGAAAACCGTCAGTACTTCCAGCGTTCAGTTCGATTGTTAAATTATATGACCCAGCCGTTCTTTTCAGCGGAGATCCACACAGGGCGAAAGGGGGTAAAAGTTGATCGTAAAGACGCTATCCGTGACTTGGCCGACATTATTGACGGCAAATATGATCATATTCCTGCTGACGAAATGCTGTACATCGGAACACTTAGAGGCGCCGGTCTTAAAGGGCAACACACCGGTCCGAAGAGATAGTGTAAGGAAAAACAGTCTAAATTTCGGTATAAATAGAAACCGTGTTTTGGTGAGTAAAGATAGCGAATCGCTTAAATTTAAATTCTTTTTGAGTTGAATCCGGGAGATGGACTGTAAGATCTGAGTCAATACAGATAGTGATATAGTTAGCATGACCCGGGAGAATATCAAAGGGGCCGTCGCTATTTTGAGCGCTTACGGCGGTTGCATCGCCCTCCCATAGGATCTCATCCGGCCCTACAACGCGAACATGGAGTGTTTTTACAGCATCTACCATTTGTGCTAAGTGTAGCAGAACTTCCTAATGCTGACTAACGAGAAAAAGTAGGTTAATTGTGAGAGGTGAATCAACGAACAACGGGCGTCGGGAACCGCTACTAAGCAAAATAGCGTTTACCACGGTTGTTTATCCCTAAATATTCTTAATGAGCATCATCTGACCACTAACTGTGTGGTTTTTTCTTTCTCTGGCGCAATTAAGGATCTGCAGAGCGCAAAAGCATGTAAATAAGAAAAATGAGGGATTTATTACCTCAAATCTGGCAGATCTCACTTTTTGTGGCTGTTTTACCATGAGTCATAAAATAGTGTTAAAAAGCACTCTGGTTTCTTGCTTAAATTGCGCAAGCTATCCACACATTTTGATTATTAGGACTGTGCATGAACTGCTATAATAAGGGGACGTTTTGAGGTTTGAGGGGGAACCGAGATACCGCCGAGATAAGCGACTTTTGAAGGGTGCCGAACACGATAGGATCTCGTTTGAAAGTCTGGCCTCAAGAGTCTATGAGAGAACTGCACGCATGACATATTTTGACGGTAAAAAATACTTATCAACCAGAGAGGCTCACAAGCTCACTGGTTACACAACTGATTATATCGGTCAGCTCTGTCGTGGTGGACTGGTAGTAGCAAAGCAGGTAGATAGAGTGTGGTATATACAGGAAAAAGACCTGCTTCGCTATCAGGAAGGTATTTTAATGGGGGTCCCACGCGAGAAAAATACCCCGGAATCATCAAATATTCCAAATTCTCAAGAAAATGTTGTTGGAACCAATTCTTCCGAGGAAGACACCCTGCAGCCACCTAAAGCATCGGCTGTGGTGTCGATATCTGGTACGGCAGCTGTTTCTCAAGATGATGAGTTGTCAAGCCGGTTTCGTCGTAGCACAAAGAAACGCGGCGCAAAAACGGTAATGCTCGCAACAGTTGTCGGTGCGATCATGCTCGCGCTTAGTACTGGCTTGGTCGGAAGGCAGGCTGTGAGAGAGTGGTGGAAAGGATATGAGCACCAAGAGGCGGTGGCTATCGTTTCTCGGTCGCTTCATTCAACACATGCACGACTTGAGGGTGTTCAGCACGCAATGGCAAGGATCGACAGCGCTGTCTCCTCGGTCGGGTTTATTGCACAAGTTGCATTTGATCGACTTGGACTCGAGCCGATCTTTAGCGGTGCTCGCGACCAGCTCGCCCAGATTTCTCAGTTCGGCACTGCCGCTGAGAATCCTGTAGATCAGCGTGATCGTCTCTATGCAACGTCAACGCTGAATACATTTCGTCGTCTTTCACGCGGTGAGGGAACGATCGTATACAACACAAATATTCGCGGAACTCAGAACTTGGATGTTCTAGGTTCAGTTACAACGGGCGACCTCACAAGCAGCGGTCCTATTGTTGGACAAGGATCTGTTACGTCACAAGGCCCATTTACTTCAGGTGGCCAAGCAACTTTGAACGCCGGTCTTACGGTCACCGGTCAGACCAGTCTGGACACCGCATCAGTATCAGGACAACTTTCTGCTTTAGGTGGAATCTCGACTGAGGGTACTGATATTGATCTTGGTGGTGGAGTATTGCTTAATACAGAGATCGTTCGTGAGATTCGAGCTGGAGATAATATTGAGATCGAAGAGGCAGAGGATGGCCGACCGATCATTTCCGCCGACTTTAGTGATTCGAACACCACGTATACGGCCGGAGACGATCTGGTGCTTAGTGGAACTACGTTTTCTCTTGATTCCAGTATTGATGTTTCGTCGATCTCAGGTCTCGGTTCTCTAACCGGCGGAGGTCTTACCGCGACTTTCACAGGGGGGCGATTAGGTATTGATACTACCTCACCTTCGTCAACTCTTTCGGTCGGAGGTTCGTTTGGTGTGACTGGAACCACTACGTTTAATGGTCTTACCTACACATGGCCAACCACGCAAAATAATGGCTATATTCTTTCAACAGATGGTAACGGTGAGCTTTCGTGGATTCAAAATTCAAGCTCGGCTTCAACGCCCGGTTCTAACGACGGAGCTGTTCAGTTTAACGACGGAGGTGATTTTGGAGGAGATGCAGATAATTTCTTTTGGGATGATGTTCAAAATCGACTCGGTATCGCTACGACTTCTCCGGCATCTTCTCTTGCGGTTGGAGGTGTTATTACGGCAAATGGAGGTAATTCCACACGGTGGAATGAGGCATATGGCTGGGGAGATCACTCAATAGCTGGGTATCTGGATAATGTAACCGCTGCTGGACTAGAGGCTTCTGGTACGAATCTTGCACTCTCGAGCGGTTACGTGATTCCGACAACAGCTTCAACAACTGCTTGGGAGGCGTTTCGTGATGTTCCAAGTACCCGCATAACGGCTGGTCCAGGACTTTCATGGACAGGCAACACTCTCGCTGCTCTTCTCGGAGACTCGATCGATACCACCGAAATTGAAGACGGCACTATCCTCGGCGTCGACCTCTCCACCACTTCACCGGCTACTGACGGTCAGATTCTTTCGTACGATGACGCAACCGGAGGCTTCACATGGGTTGCTAATCCTGGTGCGGCAACCTCCACTCCCGGCTCCACCGACGGCGCTGTACAGTTCAATGACGCCGGTGGCTTCGGAGGAGATGTGGACAACTTCTTCTGGGACAGCTCGACGAACCGGTTGGGTATCGGCACCAGCTCACCAGCAAGTGCACTTGATGTTAACGGCACTATCACCGCCA
>JBBDRA010000002.1:0-93735 GCA_040905715.1 Candidatus Paceibacterota bacterium
GTCTCAAAACAGCTTCTCAAAGAGAAATTATCGGCTTTTGAGCAAAAAGCGAATAATCGGTTCGAACTTACCGAAAAGTTTTTGAAATACAATGTGGAATTGGCAAACGAGAGTACAAATGAAGAAAAACTTCATTTGTACAAAAAAGTCGGTTCGAACTTTCAAATAAAGGATCGAACCGTCTTTTTTGAGCCACGCGGAGCGTGGAAAAACCTTTTGGATTCGGGAATTTTTGGCGGGAATGCGTTTGTGTCGCGCCTACGGCGCGACCCCATTTCGGCTTCCAATTCTGATTTTCAATTTTGGCGGAGAGGGAGGGATTCGAACCCTCGGACCCCGTAAAGGGTCAACACCTTAGCAGGGTGCTCCATTCGACCGCTCTGGCACCTCTCCATTTTAGTTATCTTCGAATCAAGATTCGGTCACACATAAATTTCCTGACGGAAATTTTGCGCGACCCCGGCTCGCGGTTTTTGCCTTTCCCTCGACTTCGCTCGGGAAAACAAAAACAACGCTCTGCCTCTTCAAACCGTCGCAAGCCAAGCAGTTGGCTTGCTTCGGCTCATCGCAGTCCCACTTTCGTGTGGCTGCAATGAGCCGATCGGTTTTCAGCCCTCGGACCCCGTAAAGGGTCAACACCTTAGCAGGGTGCTCCATTCGACCGCTCTGGCACCTCTCCAATGTATTCAATTTCTTGTCAGGGGTATCCCCGCGTCAAGTTGCCCTATTCTGCCCTACTTTGATTCATTTTTCAAATACGACAAAACTTAGTTTTTATTGTACGATCATGTAAGGAAGTTAGATTATACTTGTCTACACACTATATATGAACAAACTTTTACTTATAGTTGTCCTTATTTTGATCGCCATTGGTGGTGCCTGGTACGGTATTAGTCAGATGAACACAGAGCCAAGCGACACTGATCCTAATGGCAACGGGAACGGTGATGAAGTAACAGAAAAAGACGATCTCATTCGCGTTACTTCCCCGACCCCGAACCAAGTTATTACTAGCCCGCTTACCGTTGAAGGAGAGGCGCGCGGGCAGTGGTATTTTGAAGCAAGTTTTGCGGTGCGCATTCTTGACGCCAACGGCACTGAGCTCGGCGTTATTCCTGCTCAAGCAGAGGGTGAATGGATGACTGAGGAGTATGTTCCATTCTCTACTGAGCTTAGATTCTCTGCCCCATCGACAGACACCGGTACAGTTGTCTTTGAGAAAGCTAATCCATCCGGCCTGCCGGAGAACGCAAATGAACTACGCATACCGGTTCGATTTGATGCCGACGCACCAGCACAACGAAATGTATCACTCTACTACTACAACCCTGAGCTCGATCAAGACGCGAGCGGTAACATCCTCTGCTCTGATGCCGGACTTGTCGCTGTGGAACGAGAAATTCCTGTGACCCAAACTCCGATTCAGGACACTATCAACCTTTTACTTGAAGGTGAACTAACAGCCCAAGAAGAAGCACAAGGTATTGAAACTGAGTATCCACTTGATGGATTCGAACTCACCGGCGCAAACCTAGAAGCCGGAACACTCACCCTGAGTTTCAACGACCCCAACAATGCGACCAGTGGCGGCTCCTGCCGTGCCGGCATTCTCTGGATGCAGATCAGAGAAACTGCGTTGCAATTTGATGAAGTAGAAGAAGTAGAATTTACTCCGGAAACCCTCTTCCAGCCGTAGCCAGTAATTCAAAACCCCGGTCGCCTCAGGCGACCGGGGTTTTTCTTTTCACCGAGTCATCGCTATACTACCAGGCGATGACCTCCAAAAAATTCAAAAAGAAATTCAAAAAAACCGTTTGGGATCACTATAGAAAGCACGGCCGAGATATGCCATGGAGAATTAACAAGCACCGTTCAGCAAAGACGGTGACACCCTACTGCATTCTTGTCTCCGAACTTATGCTCCAGCAGACACAGGTACCGCGGGTCATTCCGAAATACAAAGAATTCATTGCTCGCTTCCCCACCTTCAGAGCACTCGCGCAGGCCAACACAAAGGATGTACTCACGTACTGGAATGGCCTCGGATACAATCGTCGGGCGGTGAATCTTAAACGTACTGCCGAAGTAGTTACCGCCAATTACGCCGGCAAACTCCCACATGAGGAAAAAATGCTCACCGCACTCCCGGGGATTGGTCCGTACACCGCTCGAGCAGTTCAAGCATTTGCCTTCAATATTCCAAACGTGATCATCGAAACAAATATTCGCACGGTATTCTTTCACCACTTTTTCTCAACCGACGAAACGATCCACGACAACGAGCTCTACACGCTTGTAGAAAAAACACTTGATCAGACACACCCGCGCGAGTGGTACTACGCCCTGATGGACTACGGCGCACACCTCAAGCAAAGCGGCATACAACTCAACACCAAAAGCACTCACTACACCAAACAATCACCCTTCAAGGGATCCAATCGTGAAGCACGCTCCAAGATCCTCAGCTACATTATGGAGAACGGTCCGGTAACGGCCGGTAAAACCGCTCGCGCAACCGGTTACAAAAAAGATACAGTCGAAAAAAATCTCACAGCGATGGTTACAGAAGGCCTGCTCTCCAAGCAAGGCGTTTATTTCACTCCGGCCAAGTGAGTGTATAATGCGCCCATGCAACCTGAAGACCTCCTCACCCAACACTTCCGCCTCAAAACCGATCAGGTCAAGGCATTGAAGAAACTCGGAATCGAAGCGGTGCGCGATCTTCTTCTCCATTTCCCCACGCGCTACGGCGACGTAGCACGCATCACCACTGTCGACTCTTTGCGCGATAAAGAACACGCCCAGATCTACGGACATGTAAAAGCGATCGAGACCAAAAAGAGTTTTCACGGAAAGGTTCCTATGGCCGAGGCAACGATCCGGGACGACACCGGTACGGTTAAAGCGGTCTGGTTTCATCAGCCGTATATCGCCAAGATGATAAAAGAAGGCGCACTCGTACGCGTCGAAGGAGAGGTTTCCGAGAAAAACGGGAAGCCGAGCTTTGCTAACCCCGAAATTGAAGCTGTCAATCGTATCCCGACCGGTGTCGGCGACTCACTGTTCTCAGAGGATATCGAGCTCTACGCGCAGCCGATCTATCCGGAGAGCAAGGGCATGACCAGCCGCTGGATCTTTCACGCGATACAAAAGATCATGCGCGCCGGGGTGCTCGACGAACTCAGTGATCCGATCCCCGAGAGTATCCGCGAGCGATACAAACTGCCTGACCTGCAAACCTCTCTCATCTGGATTCACACCCCAAAGAAAAAGGAGCACGCTGACAGCGCCCGCAAACGATTTGCCTTCGAAGAGATCTTTTTTATTCAGCTACAAAAACAACTTTCGCGAAAGCAGTACGAGAAACACCCAACCTTTCGAATAGACAGAACGTACGACGAGCTACGCACATTCATCGACTCGTTTCCGTTTGAGCCGACCGGCGCGCAAAAGCGCTCGATCAAACAGATCCTGGACGACTTCAAAAAAGACCATGCCATGTCCCGCCTCCTGGAAGGAGATGTGGGCTCCGGTAAGACGTTTGTCGCTGCTGTGACCGCCAAGGCGGTGATCGATACGCGCCCTGATAAAGAAAAGGATTTCGGCAATCTACAAGTTGCCTATATGGCACCAACCGAAGTGCTCGCTCGTCAGCACTTTGAGTCATTCAAGGAATTCTTTGCAGACTCACCTATCAAGCTCGGCCTGATCACCTCAAGCGGCTGCGAAAAGTTTCCTTCAAAATCAAACCCGAGTGAATCCACTAATATCTCCCGCAAAAAACTTCTCCAGTGGGTCGCTAACGGCGAGATCCCGATCCTGATCGGGACACACTCACTTATTCAAGATTCGGTCGAGTTTGAAAACCTAGCCTACGTGATCGTTGACGAACAACACCGCTTCGGCACGCTCCAACGCGCCAAGCTGCGTAAAAAAGACGATGACGTGTTCCCCCACCTGCTGTCGATGACCGCCACACCGATTCCGCGCACGCTTGCCTTGACCATGTACGGCGACCTCGACCTCACTCTGCTCGATGAGATGCCCAAGGAACGCAAGCAGATCAAAACCGCAGTTGTTCCGCCGACCAAGCGTCAAAATGTTTACGCCAAGATCCACCAAGAGCTCGAGGCTGGCCGGCAACTCTATGTGATCTGCCCGCGCATCGATGAGCCGGATCCTGAACAAGAGCAAGCAATTCTGGCCAAGTCAGTGACCGAGGAAGCCAAGCGGCTTAAGAAAGATATCTTTCCCGACTACGAGATAGACATTATGCACAGTAAGATGATCCCTAAAGAGAAGAATGAGGTTATGGAGCAGTTCGATTCAGGCGAGATCGATATCTTAGTTTCGACCTCGGTGGTGGAAGTGGGCGTGAACGTCCCCAACGCCACGATGATCATCATCGAAGGCGCTGAGCGATTCGGGCTGGCGCAACTTCACCAGCTGCGCGGTCGAGTCATGCGATCCTCACACCAATCGTACTGCTTTGTCTTCACCGACTCAGGTTCAAAGAAAACCAAGGATCGTCTTGAAGCGCTGAAAAAAGCCAAGAATGGATTCGAGCTCGCTGAGTACGACCTTGCACAACGCGGCGCCGGCGAGCTGGCCGGCAGAAAACAGTCCGGCATCTCCGACCTTGGCATGGAAGCGATCAAAAACATAAAGATGGTCGAGGCAGCTCGAGAGGAAGCAAAGACGCTTGTTGAGGCTGATGAAAAACTCAAGCACTATCCGCTACTGCGTAAACGTATTGCCTCAAAAGGCAGCGACATACATTTCGAATAAGAAAACTCATCAACCCGACAGGCTGATGAGTTTCTTAAAACAAAAACTTCTGGCTTCTATCTTTCTTAGAACGTAAACGCGTCTCGAATAAGTGACACGTCGACAGTGTCAATTTTCTGGTCGCTATTGACGTCTAGATTGTGCTCATCAGACAGTTCATCAAAACCGGTGAACCGCTCTCGGACAGCGTCCAAAAGGATCTCCCGAACACTGTCTTGATCCTCTTCTGAGAGTGAGTCAAAGTCAGTGATCAAGCCTACGTCTACAATGTTGACCTTTCCGTCTTCGTTAAGGTCATAGTCCATCTCCGGCTGATCAGGATCGAGGTTAAAACCGGTCTGATTGTCTCTGATCTCTTGGGCGATGGCGTCCTCGATCTCAGAGTCGGATATGTCTTCTTCCTGATCTTCTTCATCAGCGTCATCGTTGTCTTCATTTGTTGCTTCATCTTCATCATCATTATTATTCGATGATGTTGTAGAGGCATCCTCTACATCCTCTTTTTCGTTATCTTCTTCGTCATTTGTTGACGTTGCTGTGTCATCGCTGTCATCATCGTTATTTTCCGACGATGCCGTCTCGCGAAGACAGGTTGCTTGAGCAAGAGCGGCGCGCGTACGCGGACCGATCTGACCAAAGCCGGTTGTTTCAGGAGAACCGCTGTCGACAATGCCTTTGGCCTGCTGGAACTTCTGCACTGCCTCTTCGGTTATCGGACCGAAGTATCCGGTCGCTTCCGGATACTCAAAGAATCCCTGCTCTTTGAGTGATTTCTGAACCTGCTCGACTGTGGTTCCTGCATCACCTGCTCGAAGTGTTCGACCAAGCTCCAAGCACTGCATTACTTGTTTAGCCCGATCGCTCGCTTGCTCAGGCAAACGGTCACCGAAACTTGGTGGGCCGGCAGCACCAGGTCGGTTACCCGCACCTTCTTGATCACTGGAGGTGGCATTTTCTTCCTCATCCGTTTCTTTATTCTGCCGCAACTCCTTGATCTGCTGTTGGATCTGAGTTATTTGATTCCGCAGCTGTTCGATCTGGCCGCTATTGCCCTGTTGGGCCTGACCGACAACAGGCACACCAATCAGCATTGCAACAACTACCACAAGAGCAAGTTCGGAGAATGTTTTAAATGTACTCATACTATGTATGACAAATTACCTCTTAATAAACACAGTAAAGGGGCACCCGCATAACGGATACCCCTTTCCATAAAACTTATTATACACCCCACCACATTTCTAACAAAGATAAATGTGGACAACTAATATACTGCTTCTATCGCAACACTGATCGGATAGTGTTCCGCTAGAGAAAATACCGACGAAGTTTGATTCCCGCTTCTTTTTCCTATAGTATTTTCATATCAGTATGTTTGTGAAAGAAGGTCTTTCAGGACCGAACCTGCCTGCCGGCAGGCAGGTTCGGACGAAATGTTCCGCCCGAGGCGGACCGTTTCGCTCCTCACTTGCGCCCGTAAGAAAATCTTTCAAACACTGCGTTCCAAGAAAATACAAGCAAGCTTGAATTTTACTTCTCACTTGCGCCCGTAGCTCAATGGTAGAGCGCGAAGCTTATACCTTCGTGGTTCCCGGTTCGAATCCAGGCGGGCGCACAAAATATGCGAAGCAGATTTTTGGTGTCTGCAAGGAGAGCATTTCTGCTCTCCTGTCTGGATGAGAAAGGCGGAGCCATGTCGCACGGAGCGGAGCGAGTACGACGGGCGAGCCCGGCCAGGAGCCCACTTAGCGAATGAAGACCGAAGGGATGAGTGAGCTTAGTGAGCTGACGGCGAATCCAGGCGGGCGCACCAGACAATAATACAAAACAGCCTTGTGGTTAAACAGGGCTGTTTTTTGAAACTCTCATAAGACGATCACCTACCCCACATGTCCTCCAACATGTTTAACGTCAGGCACTGCGTCCTCTTCTTTTTTCTTTACTTCAATACCATGGGCAACCAAGATCTCCTCGAACTCATCACGCTCGATCGTTTCAACTTCTATAAGACGATTGGTGATAACTTCGAGAACTTTTCGATGGTCCGTGAGGACCTGCTTTGCCTTATCATGAGCCTCGTTAATGATACGTGTCACCTCGGCATCAATTTTCGCATTCACTTCTTCCGAATACTCACTTCCTTCGTCCATACCGTAATGAGGTTTGCCATCGTCCATATCATACGCAACCGGACCAAGTGTTTCCGACATACCGTACTTGGTCACCATTGCTCGCGCCGTAGCAGACAGAACCTGGAGGTCGTTCGATGCCCCGGTTGTAATATCACCGAACACCATTTGCTCGGCAACATATCCACCAAGCGACATCGAGATATCATCCAAAAATTGATTCTTTGAGTGAAGTCGTCTGTCTTCAAACGGTAACTTCAGCGTATAACCGGCAGCACGACCGCGTGAGATGATCGATATCTTGTGTACCGGATCAGTGTGCGGCAGCACACTCGCAACAAGCGCGTGCCCTGCTTCGTGATAGGCCGTGATCTTTTTCTCACGCATCGAGAGAACATGGCTTCGCCGCTCCGGACCAAGCATCACCTTCTCGATCGAACGGATCAGATCAAACTGAGAGATGTGGTTACGGGTCTCTCGAGCAGCAAGGATCGCCGCTTCATTGACCAAGCTGTAAAGATCAGCACCGGAGAAACCGGGGGTTCGCTGTGCAATAACCTCGAAATCAACATCTTCGGCCAACGGCTTCTTCTGAGCGTGCACATTAAGGATCGCTTTTCGGTCGCTTTTGTCCGGCAGATCGATCGTAACTCGGCGATCGAAACGACCCGGGCGAAGTAATGCAGGGTCAAGCACGTCCGGTCGGTTCGTTGCAGCCATGACGATAACTTTTTCATTTGGCTCAAACCCGTCCATCTCTACTAAGATCTGGTTGAGGGTTTGCTCCCGCTCGTCATTGCCACCACCCATTCCCGATCCACGCACCCGACCAATAGCATCGATCTCATCCACAAAAATAATAGCCGGCGCAGCTTGCTTGGCCATCTTAAAGAGATCGCGTACTCGACTTGCTCCAACACCAACGAACATCTCAACAAACTCCGAACCAGAGATAGAGAAGAATGCTACGCCCGCCTCACCGGCAACAGCGCGGGCAAGCAAGGTTTTTCCGGTGCCCGGAGCACCCATCAACATCACACCCTTGGGTATCTTTGCGCCGATCTTAAGAAACTTTTTCGGATTCTTCAGGAAGTCTACGATCTCAGACAACTCTTCTTTTGCCTCCTTCGCACCGGCCACATCTTTGAATCTGACTCGTTGTCCCTTGTCATCAGGGGAGGTCATACGCGCCTTTGACTGACCGAACGTGAATGCCTGCATCCCCGCTCCTTTCACTTGTCGCATAATAAACCAGAGAAAGATGACGATGAAAATAAGCGGGATCAAAAACGGCGCCAGGTTCATAAGCCAAAATCCAAGCCCGCCTTCCCGCTCTACTTCTATATCCACAACGGAAAGCTGCTCCGAAGAGATGTCGTAATTTCGAAATGTCTCGGAAAGCGCTGCGTCTGCTTCTTTCTGAGCGGTCTTCTTATCGCCATCGGCGTACTCAATAGCCAGGTCGTTCCCATCTATGGTAATGCCGGCGACCTGCCCGTCTCGTATGTCTTCCATGAGTTCAGAAATAGTGATCGATTCAGGCCCTTCTTGCTGATCGATCACGAACGAATACGCTGCGATAAGCAATACAAAGACCAGCAATGTCGTGAGTAAATTCACCCAAAACGGTCGTTTCGGTGCGCCGCTCCCCTTCATTGAGATCTTAACGTTTTTCTTGTCTCCCCCTTCATTATTGTCGTTTCCAAATAGTGCCATAAGAAATTATTATACATAGAAAGTCGGTGTTTTACTAGCAAAACACCGATATAACTTGCTCTTTTCCTCAATTTGCCCAGAAGCCTTCTCATTCAAAACAATGCCATAAAGCACATAATTATCAAGTGGCGCATTTTCTGCTATGCTTCCCTCATGGCCTTGATCCAGAATAAGAAATTTCATCTTAACTTTGAAGCTCAAGAAACGTTTGAGGCGGGCATTGAACTCTTCGGCTTCGAAGTTAAATCGGTCCGCAACAAACTCGGCTCACTCGATGGCGCATATGTCATTGTCCGTGGTGGCGAGGCGTATTTAGTGAACACATATATACCTCCCTACCAGCCGGCAAATTCCCCAGATGACTATGATCCGTATCGAACCCGACGCCTTCTTTTGAAAAAAAAGGAGATCGCGGAATTAGCCGGAGCAGAGCAACAAAAGCGATTGACAATCGTACCGAAATCGATGTATAATAGTCGAGGAAAGATCAAGGTTGAGATCGCGATCGCACAAGGAAAGAAAAAGTACGACAAGCGTGAAGACATCAAAAAGCGTGATATGAAGCGAGATGTAGAGCGCGACCTTAGAGACCTGTAGTTATTTGAAAACTGAATAGACGTTATTTTCATACGGGGATGCCAGGCATCGACAGGGTTTGGCCTCTGGTATGTGCAAAGCAGAGGGTGCGAACTTCCTCTTAAATCCGCTCGCGTCTCTACGTGCAGACAAAACAGCACAAAAGGCAAAGTCTATCGTCTCACCATTCTTTGGTCAGAACGACTTTGCTTTCAGTTACGCTACAGCCTAACTCCGACGTCATGTCGGAGTCCCGACCTTCGCGTCGGGGCTGACGTCTACGATCTTGATATCTGATAGAGATCCGTAGGCGGTATAACCATCAGGTTCGGTTCAGCCAGTCGTCTCATGGTCGGACTTAAACAACGGGACTCGGTATCAGTAGATTTTGTCTATTTCATACTACTGATCACTTAAATCGCCTATTGGCGAATGGAGATAGACTACGCTTTGTAGACTCATATCAGACCACTCCTTGCACGTGGGTTCAACTCCCACCATCTCCACTCGACTCCGTAAACCCGCACTTTAGTAAAAGTGCGGGTTTTACTTCGCTCGTGGCAAGCCACTCGACTCCGTAAACCCGACTAAGGAGTCGAGTGCCCTGAGCGAGGTGACGAGTCGAACGGGCCTGTTACAATATGTTTATGTATTACATCTATATGGCACGAAATAAAACAAATTATCTTTACGTCGGTATGACCGACAATCCACACCGGCGACTTACGGAGCATAACAACGGTAGCGGTTCCATCCATACTAAATCAGGAAGATTTTCCCTAGTTTTTATTGAAGAACACCAGACATTAGAGAAAGCCCGCCAGCGTGAAATACAAATCAAAAAGTGGACGCGTGACAAAAAAGAGAAACTTATCACTCGATACAAACAAGGTCTCCCGACCAGACCATAGTCAACTTTAATCCAAACCTGTCTTTTGCGAATACATGGAGCAAAAAACGTAGTGACTGCGGGATCACTCCGCCCATCTCCACTCGATTCGACCTCGCACAGATCGGCCTCACTCGTGGTAAACCACCTCGACTCCGTAAAACAAGCTATGGAGCTAACTCTATAACAACTCTATTATTAGTGCTCGTGACCGTGCCCCTCTTCCTCATGAGCATGATCGTCGTGCTCGTCGTCATACTCATGTATTTCTTCATCATGAAATTCCTCTTCCTCATGACTGTGATCATGTCCATGCAAATCTCCCTCTTCCCCATGGGAATGCACAGCAACCTGGTTAACTCCGAACATCAGAACTAACCCGACCAAAAACCATACGAGGTGTTGTCCGTGCTGAGTTTTTGTTTGTGAACTACGTACTGAATGCGGAATAAGATCAAAGAAAACCACGACCAGAAACGCTCCGGCGGCAATTCCCAAGACCGGTGTCTCAAGAACAGCAAAAAGATCCAACAGCAATATACCGCCGATCGAACCAACCAGAATAGTGGAAGAAATGGCAAAATTAATACTAATTGCCTTCACAACTGAATAGCCGGCCTGGCGAAGTACGAAAAATTCAGAAACCTCCTGGACCAACTCGTGAACAAAAATACTGATCGCCGTGATCACCCCTAACGCCGAACTTACGGTGAAGGCTACTGCCAGAAGCACACCGTCACCTAGGTTATGGATCGCATCACCCATAAGGATGCGACGCGCGTCGACCCTGGTGTGACTATGGGTTTCTTCATGTTCATCATGGTGGTGGTGAAAGACCGGCAGAAGCCAGAAGACAAACCAGATACCGATGGCCCCGACTGCAACCCAAAACAATCCTGAAAAGAGATTCGTAGCGACATGCAGGGTTTCATTAACTAATTCATACGAAACCACCAAAAACACACCGGCGGAAAAACTCACCAAAAACCGTAAATTCTTCTCGATAAACCACCCCGCACGGTTCCATATCGCCAACACACCGGTGAGCGAAGCGGCCATAACCAATAATGAATATATAAATACCTCAAACATTATAAGTACTATAGCGCATTTCCACATCCTGACCAATAGCTGCGATTTATATGATATGATGCACGCCAATATGTCATCTGTGCACAGTCGCATATTAACTAAATAGCATGGACGCATTGCAACGCATCTATAACTCATTTTGGCAGTGGTATGAGCGGCATTACACACTTAACGTTACTATCGCTGCTATTCTATTTACTATTCAGATCATTCACCTGATCTGGCTGTATGGCGACGTTATTATGGTGCGCCTTGGTTATGACGCACTGTTCCACGTTCACGAAGGTTTCTGGCACTACGTGATCGTATTTGTTGACTACACCGAGATACCAGCCATCCTGTCAACATCGCTTATTTTCATTAACGGACTGCGTGAAAAATTTAATGGACGCGACCTGCTGTACCTTGTCCTCATCAATTCTCAATGGCTCCACCTGTTCTGGATCACCGACGAGTTTGTGGTTCAAGAACTGACCGGTGCTGGCACCACCTTGCCTACTTGGTTGGCCTGGTTCGCTATTCTAATTGATTATGCCGAACTGCCGGTCATCTACGCCACGATCAAAGAAGCCATCAGCTCCTATCGAGAGAAGGGTATAAAAGGATCGTTGGAAGTGATCCGTGAGAGCAATTAAGGCACTCTCACCTCGACTGCGTACTCAGCAACCGTGTCATTGTTCATGTCCTTTGCTACAAAAGTGATCATATATACTCCGTCGCTTTTCCAACTCCAATTACTGAAGTTTACATCAGCGGTCTTATAACCACCGTCAATCTCACTCATTTCCACGAGCTGACCGCTGCCAACGCGCCAGTGCATTGTGTAGGATAAAGGCGAAGTATCTACGAGACGCGCTCGAAATGTTTCGGTCTCACCCATCGTCTGCCCATCAATACTTGGAAACGCGACGTCGATCTCATCCGGCAAAGTTGTGTTGTCAGACACACTCACATTTCCAAGATCGTTATTCCACGTATACAGACTCCACGAGCCGGTAAAGATTCCAGCCTTTATCTGATATGCTCCATTTTCATTTGGCTTCCAATCAAAACTGAAATCGCGCTCATCTCCCGAACCAAACGACTGACCTGTTCTATATTCCTGATGAACCTTCACTCCTTGTTCGTTGTACACCTCCGCATCAACGATCACATCAGAAGCAGATTCTCCGTCGTTGCGCACACGCACTTGAAGTTCGGTCGATTCTCCCAGCACAAGTGTTTCCGGCGAACTGCCTCCGGCAACACTAAAGTCCGGGTCTCCCAGCTCCTGTGTAACCGTTACCGTGCCCACACTATTCTCCCACGTATAAAGCGACCACGAATTGCTAAAGACAGCTGCTGCAACCCTGTATTCACCGACACTTTGTGGTTGCCACGAAAAATCATACCCGCGCTGCTGACCATCCGTGAACGACTGACCTGTCTTATATTCTTGATGCACCTTTGCGCCATTTTGACCGTAGATCTCCAGATCAACGATCGCGTTCGATACCGGGTCTCCGGTATTTTTTACATTAAATGAAATTGTTGTTGAATTCCCAACACGAGCATCAGAATCATTTCCGCTTATATCAAAAGAAGTCTCAGCAGAAGGTGGCGGAGGCGTTCCTCCGTTTCCTCCACCCGATCCGACAAACCACTCAGCCATAACTTCCTCTGCTTCTTTGTTCTGCGGTGTGAAATTTCTATCACCATCACCACCTGCATTCGGGTCTCCTTCCCAATGCCACAGCGACACTCCTTTCATGCTGTCGTGCCGATCCCAGTATTCAAACAGGGCACGGTACAGATCGGCTTGTTTTTGCTGGCTCGTATCTCCCCATCCGTCCCACGGCTGATTGTTCGCGAACTCAACACTGCGATAGCCGACCTCAGTGAACATAATAGGCATATTGCCGTTTTCTTGTTGAAACGGGCGTATGTCGTCGCTATACCGTCTACCCCACGCATCCACGTAGTCGTCTTTGCTACTCCCGGTCAGCGGGTAGTACGCTGAAATACCGAGATAATCAAGGGCATCCCAAAACTCTATACCGGTTTTTTCGTTCGCAAAACTACCGCTTCCCCAATTAGCACTGTACGTAAGCCATCCACTAAACTCTTCCCGAACTGCGGATATCATTTCACGCCAGCGCCGTTCGTTGTCGCTATTCTCTCTTGAAGATGCGACCTTGATCAGCTCCGAGCCAATAATCATCCCGTCGACATTTTTTTCCTGAGCAATGCGCGCGTAGTGAACAAGCATATCCTCGTAGTTTCGGTACCAGGTATCGCGGTCGTTCGGTTTGATATGTGCTCGCCAGGTTCCATCTTCCGGATCAATGTGGGGTTTTAACACCACATCCAGATCTTGTGAATGAATATAATCGATACCGTCTCGGAGCGTCGCGTCACTAGGTGTACGCCAGTGACGATAAAACAAACTATTGCTGGTCCCATCTTGTTTAAACTCCAGAACGATCGATACATGCGTTACACCGACTTCTTTCAGGTTCCGGATCGATTGCTTGAAATTATCGCTCCGCAACTGACTTTCATACTCAGAAACAATGGTAACTCCCTGATGCCAATCAGCAACTGCAGCTTGAGCGGATGAAGGAAACAAGCCAAAACCGATAGCGACTACAATGGCTATTGCTAATACACGAAACAATAGCACTGAGCGATTTTTTTGGGATGCAAACAGACCATAAAAATGAGAGATATTCATAGTAGATTTACTCCTTCAAATGATAAACATGACCACTATCGTTGCATGCTGTGCCCATCCGTCTTTCAAGCAATACGTAAGATCCTTACTATAAAGTAAAGATGGCTATTACTGACTTTTTATTACACTTCACTCAAAAAACAACTGCCAAAAAAGATCTATTAGTACGTATTTCAAAACCGATCAGCACTCAAACAGCACACTGAAGTAAAGCAAAAGTAAAGATAGCGGCAACCATAAAACCACGCTAAAAGCATGGACTATTCGACCGATAAACCTTAAGACAACAAACAAGGCACATTTAAAAAAACTCTTTATATAAGGCATATTTTCCCTTATATAACACCTTGTCCCGTCAGAAACTATTGACATTCTTGCGCATAAAGGCACAATAGTAGAGTCTAAAACCCGCGAGGTTTTTTCATTTTCCCCCGGTGTATGCCGTCTACTCCAGAAACAAATATCGTCCTTTTTGTAGGTCTCACTCCAGCATTGCTTGGACCTATTCAGGCACTCAAAAAGAAGAAGGGTGTGAATTATCGCTATGCGATCATTCACGACACAAAAACACCCACTCCGGAACAAAAGGAGGTTCTGGATGTTTTTGATATTGAGATCAAAACGAATTTTTCCTCACGAGACACACTCACCAAATCTCTTCAACCATATGAGCACGAACTCCTTGCGATCACTTCCCGCTCAGAATCCAATATCCCCTATTTTCAAAAAGTGATCCCGCACGTACCTTACCTCAGGACACCTACGACCGAATCACTAACGTGGGCAACAGAAAAACTGAAGATGCGCCAACAACTTAACTCATATGACAAGAACATTGGCCCGGCCTTCATGATTGTTCATGATTCAGCAAAAAAAACGATCAAGGAAATCGAGGAAAAAGTCGGCTTCCCTGTTGTTATAAAGCCTACGGGACTTGTTCGAGGTCTTTTGGTCACAGCGGCCTATCATCACGAAGAACTTGAAAAGGAGCTTAACCGGGTTTTCTGGAAAATAAATAAACTTCACCGTGACACAAACGGCCGCGGAGAGCCCTCTGTACTTGTGGAGCAACTTATGGACGGAGAAATGTACTCTGTCGACGCACACGTCACCTCACGTGGCACTATTCACTTTAATCCATTCGTACACGTTAAGACCGGTCGATCGATCGGGTTCGATGATTTCTTCTCGTACCAGCAGATAACACCGACCAGACTCAACAAGCAAAGTGTTGCTGATGCACAAGAAGTTACCGAAAAAGCGATCAGGGCACTTGGTTTACGAAGCACCACGGCTCATGTTGAGCTCCTCAAAACCGAAGACGGTTGGAAAGTAATAGAGGTTGGCCCACGCATCGGCGGATTTCGCCATGTAATGTACAACCTTTCCTACGGGATCGATATCACTGAAAATGATATTAGAACACGTATTCCCCGCCCTATCACTATCCCTCGAACGGTAAAAGGACATACTGCCCTTATTAAAATTTACGCACCGAAGGAAGGCGTTATCACCAAGATAACAGGCGCGAAAAAAGCACAGCAACTTAAATCATTCCATTCGATCAGTGTTCACAAACAAATTGGTGATCGAGCGTATTTCGCAAAAAATGGTGGTCGTGACATTTTCCATGTCACCTTCTTTAACAAGGACCGCCCCAAACTCCTGGCTGATATTCGACGATTCGAAAAGATGGTTGAGATCACCACCAAGTAACGTATCTCCATTCTCATCTCCATAAAATGTCTTTGTGGAATTTATTCAAAACATCCGAGGGATCGCCTACGGAATAACAATAGGTATTTATGAAAATAGCGTTTATCTCTAAGAAAAACAGTACTCAAATTCTTGAATTACAAAAAAAGGCCGAGGAGCGTGGACATGTTTTTGATCTTGTTGATCTCAACGACATCCTCATCTCTTCACTGAATTCTTCAGACGCCATTTCCTCGCTTGGTAAATACGACCTTATTCATTATCAAGCAAGCGTCGGTCACGTTATGACCCCCATTCTTACTGAATGGTTGAGCACAAAAAACATACCTGTCGTCAATAACAGGTACAACCTCCTCCCATTTTTTGAAGATAAACGCTATCAAGTTTTCCGATGCGCATCAGCAGGTATCACCACGCCCCGAACATATCTATCGGCAACAAAAGAATTCGAAGATATAGACCGACTATTGGGCACACCATTCATTCTGAAAGGCGCCGTCAGTGCTCAAGGCAAGCATGTATTCCTGATCAATAACAAGAGCGAATTCGACGAGGTGATCGAGCAATGCGAAAAACCCCTGTTCCAAGAGTACATACCTTCTCGAGCAGATTACCGCGTTCACCGGATAGGCAACGATCTTCCTATTATTTATAAACGCTGTGCGTCAGGAGAGGATTTCCGATCAAACGTATCGCGTGGCGGAACGATCGAGCCGATAACCGACACAGACGAACGTGAAAAACTCGCATCATTTGCTCGTCTAGCCTCTGACGCGATGGAAATGGAGTATGGTGGAATCGACATAATGAAACACCCCGAAAACGAACAACTCTACTTTATAGAATCAAACCGAAATCCCGGCTGGGCACAGGTAAATGACCTGCTCGGAATAAACACCGAAGACCATATACTTGATTTCTACGAGCAAAAAATAGCTGCATAATCTTGATATACACCGCTTTACGTGCTATATTTTGCTCATAGACCACATACGTATTTACCGATAAAGAAACCTATACTTGCCAAGACCACGAAAAAAACAATTTAAACGCCCGCCGCCACGAATTCGAACGAACGAGCAGATTCGTGTCCGTGAGTTGCGCGTTATCGGTGCTGAAGGTGAAAACATCGGCACCATCTCAAGCGACGAAGCGCTCGCCAAAGCCAAAGAAGCCGGTCTCGATCTCATCGAGATCTCCCCGAACGCCAAACCGCCGGTCGCTAAAATAATGGATTTTGGGAAGTATCTTTACGACCAGAAAAAGAAACTCAAGCAGCAGAAAGCGAGTACACAGACGGTCGAAGTGAAGAACATTCAGGTAAAGCCGGCAACAGGTGAACACGACCTGGAAATGAAGGCGAAACAAGCTTCTAAATGGCTTAAAGAAGGCAACCGCGTAAAGGTTGAGCTCTTCTTACGAGGTCGATCTAAGTACATGGATCAGAAGTTCCTTCGCAGCCGCCTGGACCGATTCTTTAACCTTATTACCGAAGAGTTCAAGATCGCTCAGGAACCAAAGAAAAGCCCGAAGGGTTTGACCGCGATCCTCGAGAAAGCGTAGTCGTATTCGGTATCCAGGTCTTCCCGCTACTTTTTGCCAACCCCAGGGGTTGGCAAAAAGTAGGCGTATCCTGTATGGACCATGTCGCCTATAGATACTGAATACCGAACATAGAGCATTGACGCCATTCCCTTAATTTGCTAGGGTTATCTCCATCATCTGATGTGAGAAATATATCATCATGAAGACAAACAACGCATTTAAAAGTCGATTCAAGGTAACAAACAACAAGAAAGTTCTGACCCGCAAAGCCGGCCAGAACCACTTCAACGCGAAAGAATCGCGTCGTTACCAGATCACTCAGAAAAAGAAACTCCAAGACTTCGACATGTCTAACAAGTCAAAGCATCGTTTTCTAAACGTCTAATTTTCTACAAGTTACAGACCGCAAGCTAACACTTAAACCATGGCCAGAGTAAAAGGAGCAAAACACGCCCTCAAACATCGCAAAACAATCCTAAAGCAAACCAAAGGATTCCGTTTTGGACAATCAACCAAAGAGCGACAGGCTCGACAGGCACTCTTCCATGCCGGCCGAAGCGCTTTTCAAGATCGACGCAAAAAGAAAGGTCAGTTTCGACGTCTTTGGAATATCAAGATCAATGCTGCACTTGATCAGATCGAGTCTTCCCTTTCCTACTCGAAATTCATAAAGGCACTTAAGGACGCCGAGATCGGACTGGACAGAAAATCACTTGCCCACATCGCAGAACACAAACCGGAAAGCTTTAAACGAATTGTTGAAAAAGTCTCCTAACGTAAAAAGACGGTCAGAAACAATGAGATCACATAAAATAAACGGCTCACACTACGTGTGAGCCGTTTATTTTATGTTCTACGTAGTTCAATCAAATATATCTAAAGATCAAGCGTGTACTTCTTCCCCTGCTGCGGGCAGATCGCTTTTACACCGATCTCGTCGTTGATACGTTGAGCAAGTACGCTTGAGGATTTTGGCTCTCCCATTGCCAGAAAAACCGTTTCGAGCGTTTCGGCTGCTGAATCAACAAAGTCCAGCAACTGGTCCTGGTCAGCATGTGATGAGTAGCCGCCGATCTTCTCTATTCTTGCTCGAACAGGAATTCGCTGATCGAATATCTCAACCTCTTTCGCCCCTTCTTCGATCTGCCGACCAAGCGTACCGGCAGCTTGGTACCCGACCAGAAGCAGCGTACTGTTCGGATCCGGCAGGTAGTCAAGCTCGTGGTGGAGCACGCGTCCGCCGGTCGACATACCTGAGCCTGCGATAATTATCTTTGGGTTCGGTGCATCCTCTATGGCTTTTGATTCAGGGACCCGTTCGGTCATCTTAAGATTTGGAAACGAGAACGCATCATCGCCGTCAGCAATATCACCTTGTATCTCATCATTATAGGGCTTCACGATACTACGATAGATCTCAGTCAACTTGATCGCCAACGGAGAGTCAAGAAATACTCGTACTGACGGAATTATGTTTTCACCGATCATGTGATTTAGCTCATGCAAAACGATCTGAGTACGCGCGAGCGAGAACGCCGGTATAACCAACGTTCCACCCCGTTCTATACTTTCTTTAACGATCCGGCGGAACTTCTCATCCCTCTCACTCGCCGACTCATGTTGCCGATCGCCATACACACTGTCCATAACCAAGTAATTGGTACCGGGAATCTTTTCAGCATCTCTCAAAAGCGGAGACGGGGAATTACCGAGATCGTCGGCAAACACTAGCTTCTTCTGCCCTGTCTTACCCTCAAGCGTAAACTCAACAAGAGCCGAGCCAATAATATGCCCGGCGTCCTTGAATTGAACAGACAAGCCATCTGCAAGTAAATGTGGCTCGTGATACCTAAGATCCTGCCACTGGGAGAGAGCGCGAGCCACGTCATTTTTCTCATACAGAGGCGCCGTGCCGTCGTCCTTTTGCTTATACGCCATAATACCGAGCGCGTCCTCGTACATTATCTCAACAATACGTTTCGTGATCCCGGTTGAGTAGATAGTGCCACGAAAGCCATCCCGTACAAGCTTTGGAATGCGCCCGATGTGATCGATGTGAGCATGGCTGACGAACAGCGCGTCAACAGATGCCGGCTCATACGCAAACGGCTCGCGATTGAGCTGGTCCGCTTCTCTGCTACCTTGAACAAGCCCACAATCAACAAGCACACTAAAATCTCCATACTCAAGCAAAAAGTTAGCGCCAGTAACATGCTCAACGCCGCTATAGAATGTCAGTGTCGCCTGGTTCATATAAAGGATCGTGATGATGCGTAGTGGGTGTAGATCGTGGGTGAAAATGCCACACATACCAACCGGCCAAAATAGCTCCGAGCAGATTCATGAGCATATCAAGTGTTGTATCAAGCACAATATTAGCAGCCGGACCTCTCGTACTGGTATACCACTCAAAAAGCTCCCAGAGAGCACCTACAGCAAGCACAGAGATTATACTGGTCATCACAAACTGCCACGGCGCACGATACCTCAAGGGTGCCCACGATGAGAACAACAGCACCCATAAGACAAGTATCCCTAATCCGACACCGGCCAGTAAATGCACGAACAGATCGAGCCACACAAAATGATAATAAAGAAAATACTGTTGAGCGGTAAAGTGAACCGTTGTTGTAACGGCAAGCAGCACAACAAATGAAAGCAGGAATGGATGTCGTTTCATGAACTCTATGGTACCACGTCCTCACTATTGCCCCAATAACACCTCTTCTTGAACCACATAATAAAAGAAAAACCTACCACGTGAGTGGCAGGTTTTCTGGATCCTTCAAGGCTACTACCCTAGCAGAGATGCCAGGTGGGTGCTCGCAACACGCGCCGATCTGTTTCTCCGAAGAGATGCATCACAGCGTGGTGATATTGAACTCCCTAAAAGCGTGTTAGCTAGAGAATATGACCTCAAAGGACCCACTTATATTATACACCCGGCAGGATGTAATCGCAAAAACAAAAATACGGCTAATTAAGGCCGTATTTTGCACATCTCTCAATTACTATTCGAGAATGCCATCAAGGTTCACATCGTAGAGTATCTCTTCTTGAATAAGTCGGTAGCTTACCAATTCATCCTTAGAGAACCAGTGCTCGATTTCTCGCTCTGCCTCCTCCGGTGAATCCGAGCAATGAATAAGATTACGTACTGCTCGATCATCTGATGAGCAAATAGCATACGAATCTACCGTAAAATCTCCGCGAATGGTACCCACGTCAGATGTAGCCGGCTCAGTCTCTCCCACCAACTTCTTAACCACTGCAGCTGCTTGATTGCCCTGGAGCGCCAACATAACAACCGGACCTGAGGTCATGTAATTAATAAGAACCTTGATAATATTTCGCCCGTACTCGATCGCCTCCTCCTCGATCGGCAGTCCGGCCTTTTTTCTATCTTCAACGATCCGTTCACCTTTTTCAGTAAACCACGCATCATCTTTGTTATAGTGCTCGAGAAGCTTCTTTTCGTCAGCCAAGGTAAACTTGAGTCCGATAATCTTCAGCCCAACGCGCTCAAACCGCTTGATCACTTCTCCGACGAGTGAGCGCTGAATACCGTCTGGTTTTATAATAACGAATGTTCGTTCATCTTTGTGATGAGCCATACTAGATTTAATTACGTATACAAATTCTTACAAATGAATATGGACATACTAACGCATGCTGCGTCATTTTCCTAGCGTATCCAGTATACGGAATACTGATCATTTCCGATATCGCTTTTGGATCATCTCCTCTACAACTGTCCGATCTTCGCCATACGTCAGATACGAGAGCTGCTTCATTCTCTCAGCATGTTCGTAATCACCCTCTGTAGGTGCCTGGGTCGCGATCGAGAAAGGCTTGACCGGTTCACCACCGACCAGCATACGAATGTAGGCATTGCGATTCTGCACGTTCATGAGGTCCTGCGAATGTACGGTTGGTTGGAATTGATGCTCAAGAAACTCTGCATCATCCGAACCAATACGAAATGAACACATTGAACCCACGTTACCAAAGATAGAGTCTTTAATTCCTTCGTCAAGCTGCGCAATGTACTGGTGAGCAACGTTAAGGCTGAGCTTGTACTTACGCGCCTCCGAAAGGATCGTTGAAATAGAATCAGTTGTTACATTCTGAAACTCATCAATATAGAGATAGAACGGATCGATCTCACCTTTACCGTACCGGTCAACCCGTGAGAGTGTTGCCATTAAGATCTTGCCGACAATAATAAGTCCAAGCAGGTTCGCGTTCAAGTCGCCGAGTGTTCCCTTCGCCAGGTTCACCAAAAGGATCTTTCGGCTGTCCATTACTTCACGAAAATTGAAACTCGAGTATTCCTGAGAGATGATCGGTCGCATGATGTCGTTTGACATAAAGACATCGAACTTACTGGTGATGTATGGCACGATATTCTGCAAGCTCGCCTCACCGCCTGCTTTGCCGGCTACTTCCTCCCAGAACTGGTTAACCACTGAGTTGTTGCTATTGGCGATCTTTTGTTTACGAAACGCATCATCAGTCAGAACTCGTGAAATGTCGAGCATTGTGTTCCCACTATCCGGATGTTCCACAACCAACATCGCCGCATTACGAAAATACTGTTCGAACATCGGCCCCATCGACTCCGGCACGCTCGAGTATAGTTTCTGGAATATTTTGAAAAGCTCATTGACCACGAACGTCTTCTGCTCCGGGTGTGCCGGATCGTACTCAAGCATATTGAGACCCATCGGTCGCTCGGTATAACTAGGGTCAAAGTAGATCACATCCTGCATACGCTCTTTGGGGACCGCCGAAAGAACATCCTGGACATCAGCCCCATGAGGATCGATAAAACAGAGACCTTCCCCGTTTTGTATATCCTGCACCATCATATTTTTCAACAACGTGGTCTTACCGGTACCGGTCTGACCGATAACGTAGAAGTGACGCAGACGATCATCGGCACTCATCTTTATCTCCTGCTCCTGATTTCGGTGCTTATTCACGCCCAAAAGGATCCCTTCTTTTGAAAGTCCCGCCGGAGCCGGCACACTCACCCCTTTAGTCTCTTTAAGCTGAGATGGCCCTTTAAGACCCAGAGTCTCAAAGTGAATAATGCTCGTAAGTTCGGTCGTGTTAAGCGGAAGGCTGGACGCATCCTCAAATTTACGAAACGCAAAATTATTGATCAGTTTCTGCATCTTGCCCCGCTTCATACGCCGAAAACCAAACGTGTTACCGTTGGTGTTCTCGAACTGATTGAACGCTGATTCCATGTCTGAAAGGATCGTCTCAGCCTCGTGCTGCGTGCGAGACGATGCGATCAGACGAATGTTAGTGCGCATCAATGGGCTGGCGATCTTTGTCTCGATCTGCTCTATAGCGTTTTGATCAACCTCTTTCGGCTCATCCTGTTTTTCGTCGTCCTTTTTCTTGGTTGAACTAGAGAAAAATTCAAAGAAGCCGCTCGCAACATCTCGAGTCATCTCGCCGACCACATTAAGCATCGCATTCTTTGTTGCATCGTTTACCGACACACCTTTCTTTATCGCGGAAATTGCCTCGTCATATTTGCTTTTAATATTCGCAACTCCTTCCGTGGAGATCACTATCTGTACCGCCGCACCTTCACCATCGCGGTCAACGTTCGTAAAGCTGTTGAGGATCACGTTCATCGGGTCGTGATCGAACGATTCATAGGTTTTGATCGGATACGCGGGATTATGCTCAAAGACCGCAACCGAACCGGCGGTAGCACCCTCGTAATTAAAAATATTGTAGTCGTCCGGCGCCTCGCGTACTTGTGCGTCTGAATACACCGAGAGGATCTGCTTATGAAAAAGCTCGGCCTTCTCGCTCGGCACAGAGACATAGAAACTATACTCATCGGCACTGTCCGGCAACGCAAGCTCAATCGTGAATGACGACTGCCCGGTCTCAGATCGGGTTGCAGAGCGCATACCGGCAAAGAACTGCTCCATTGACGAGAGCAGGTCTTGAAGAGGTTTTTGATTGTCTTCCTCGTTGTATTCACGAGGAAGAACGACCTCATAGAGCGTATGCCGAAGCGAGCGCGCCAGCGGGGACTTGGGTTTCAAGCCATTAATGCTATACCCCTCTCTAAGGTACTCCACCAAAAAACGATGGAAGTCGTCCTCAAGGTGCGGATTATTCATCTTTTCGATGATCGCCAGCGTATTCTTAACCCCCTTCTCGTGGACCATCTCAATGAATTCGGCCATCTGTGTATCGTGCTCTTCCGGCGCAAGGTCAAGCGCGATCTTTTCAGCACCCTCGTCTGATTCTTGGAACTGACGAATCACGACGCCGTCCGCGCTCTCTGCACGGTATTCACGAACAACGTCATTTGCCGCCTCATCCGTATCTTTGCCTGCTTCAGCGTATGAGCGCTCACGCTCCGCCACCTCACGCCGGAGGTGTTCACGCTCTTCGCTCAAAGATCGAAACGGCTGTTCCGGTTTTTTTAGGTGCGCATCTTCCATTACCTCCCTATTGTACCGCAGATCCGCGCAACCGTATGTTGAAAACCATTCAAATAAAAACAGCTCGGTAGCACCGAGCTGTTTTTATTTACCTTATTTTCATTTACTCATCATCTTTGTCGTAATCCGTCTCATCAGGATTTTCTTCATCACTGAACAATTCTCCCCCGAAATACGCTTCATCCAACACTTTTGCCATATCCTGAAGCTTAGAATCCCCTTCCTCTCCGGCCTGTTTGATCAGACCCATGATCTCTTCTTTACTCTTACCGGATTCCGCAATGAGCTCATCTAGATCAGGCGTCCTGTGATCATAGAGCTCAAAAAGCATCTCAATATTTGCTTTCGTGCCTTCGTAAACTTCAACACCTTTATCTAATGACATTCCATCGATACTCATGTGCCCAAATGTTATTTGCTTCTGATAACTTAGTCAACGATTCTAACAAAGAAATCAGTAAAGTAAAGAAAGGTGGGGATAACCTAGTGTGACAATCTAAAAGTTTAACGGCTCACATTACATGTGAGCCGTTAAATCCTCTCGAATATTCTCTTATTTATGAATTTGAGGCCTTTTTTTCTTCCCGATCCAGCTCTGCCATCGCCTCACTTTCCTGCTTATCAATATCGCCCAGAAGCTTCATAGCCTCATCGAGTGTTTCGGCGTACTCTTCATTAAGATCGGTCATATACTGCATATACGCGACCAGCATCTTCACCACCTGCTCACCCTGCTCCTTATCGCTTATCGGCCGGGAAACCAGCTCCTGGATCGCGACCTTCGCTTCGTCAAACTTCTCTTGTTCTAGAAGCGCTTTAACATCTTGAGTGACAGTGTTACTCATGTTTATTTTGCTTATCGATACGGGCAATATGTTCGTTTATGATATCTATTTTACAATCACGGCATTCATCTTCAGCGAGTTTCTCGTCCTCAAGCATCTCGCGTAATGCCACTACAACCTCATCGCGGTACCTTCGCACGGTCGCTGCATCCTTTCCTTCTGCTCGATCAGTAACACGTCTCAACCTGGCAGAAAGACCGTTTCCGAAGAAAGGATGCACCGGAGTATTCAAAACAGTATTCCTCACATCTTCCTTCACTAGCGGCAAAAACAACTTCTCGTAGTATTCCTTCAGGAACTTTTTCTCTTCAGAAGTTAGCTCATTCTTTGCTGCAATATCACGGGCTTGAGCCTTAAGAGCTTCCTTCTCTTTATCGCTCATTTCACTTGCCTCACTTTGACTCAGTGTGTGATACGCTTCAGCAAAAGACTCACCGGCAGTATCATGAACCTGTCGAGCTCCAGTGACCATATCAGCCGCTTTCCTCCGCAGGTTCTGGAACTTTTCGTGAAGAGCTTCGCGCTCTGACCCTTCTATTCTATCTGATCTGGTCGGCCACTCGCCGCGATCCTGAAGCTCCAGCTGAACGAGTCGCATCTCAGCGCGTATCTCTCGTACATCCTTTCGACGCCACGCACCGATACCAAGAACGTCGTGCACGGTTCGTTGAGCTTCCTGCTGTGCTTTGTATTTCTTAGAGAAGAGAGCGAAGACCGGAAGCATGAACCCGACACCGCTAAGAAATTCCATTGGCTTCTGCGCATCATCCAGAAGCTTGTGTCGTTTCAAGAGCTCCTTAACCTGCATCTCCTTGCGTGCGACCGTCGCGATAGATTCAGTATATCGCTGAGTGATACCCTCAAGTTTTTGAGCACGTTCCGGATTACTCTCGGCGAGTGCTCTCAAATACTCTTTTCCTTTTTCCAGCTGTTCTGGAGAAATTCCGACCTGCTCACCAAGCTCATCGAACATCTGTTCCAAACTCACCGGCACGGATTCAGCCCTACTCTCCCCGTTACCCGGAGTACCTTCTACACCAGATTCTCCATCCGGAGCACCTTCTTTCGAAGACTCCTTCAAACCGCCAGCCTCACGGCCCATCATATTATCCTCCTCGAAGAGCGCGTTGTAGTCGGTTTTCTTTTGAGGTTCTCGTGGCAACTCCTTCTCCTTGTCTTTGTCCGGCTCGGCTTTCTCTTCCGCCCCCCTTTCTATTTTCTCGCGCATCTGCTTTTCGAGGGCTATTACGTTTTTCACGCACTTTTGTATCTCAGCAGGAACATCTTTTGTGAGTCTGTTTTCGTCTCGCCGACTTAACGCAGCATACACCGAGCTGAACACACGTCGTTTGTTCAATGAGTGCGGAAACTGATCCGCGTCGATCCGCAACACCGCGTCGATCACATCTTCTCGAGTGGGATTCACCATGTTTTCAAACGCTTCAGGTCCATACCCTTTGCGCTCCCCTTCGGCTGACTGTTCTGTTGGCCCTTTCTTTTCTTGTACTTTTTCCCCTTTCTCACTTGTTTCTTTATCTCCACGCTGTTCCCACTCGTCCCATCTCATCATCTGTCCTTGTTCACTAAAACGATTCGGCCAGACGATCTTACCGCGCCCTCCGGAAGAAGGCTGATCCAGCTTAATCTCGGCAGCTTCATCAGTATCTGGCTGTGTCGACTCTTGATGCCCCGTTCCTCCCTCGACATCTCCTGTTTCAACCTCAAGATCAGCAACGGTCTGCGCTTTGTTTTTATCAATAACTTCCTGCACTTTTTGTCGAAGCGCGCCAAGCGGCGGCGTCCTACGTACCACCTCATTACCAAGATCCTCTCTCACCGCAGACCATATAACGTCAGGCGATACCTGTACATCCTCGGGATCGGTTTCTATGGTTGTAACGTACTCTCTTGCTATCGGACCTACCTCATAAATAGTATCTTTGATCTTTTGTGGGGACGGATATTTCATCCTATCAAATTCATAGAACGGTCCGTCTTTCATCCATGGTTTCTCTTGCACGCCGCGCGGCCCACCCTTCTTTGAGGGCGGAGTAGTATCAATAACAACATCCTCATGCTCACCATCCGGCAACCTGACCTGCGAACGTCGCTTCACATATATCGTTGACCTTCGGGCATTATAAAGCACAGTGAGTAAGGCACCCGCCTCAACGGTCACATGAACATCTTCCAAATTTTCTACGATCCAGTGCTCTCCTGCGGGAACCGTTTCCCCATCAGGAATTTTAGTAAATTCTTGTTTCTCTAACAGGTCATCAGTCTTCTCTTCCTCTGGCTCTGGCCCTGTATTTTGATTTGTTTCATTACCCAAAGACCGCTCTCTGCCCTCACTCTTCGGTGGTTTCTGTAGGTTATGACGACGAACGGGCCGCACCAGCTCCCGTGCCTCTTTAGCGTCGGGTGATTCATGAAACGGCACGGCGCGAGTCCATGCATGTATACCACCATGCTTTTCTTTATTTTCTCCTCCTTCGTTTTCTTTCTCTTGTGCAAGCTTTTCTTTTAGTTGCTGTCGTTTATTTTCGATCGCCGTTCGCAATAGTGGATATAGCGACCCCGGTTGTGGATTCATCTCTTCAAGCTCGATATCCTTATCTAAATCAGAAATATTTTTTTCTACCTGTTCATCAATAAACTCATTCCACTTTTCTTTTTCATCATCATTAAAATCAGCAGCTTTATCTATTGCAGCATGGATGCTTTCTACAGTGGCTTCCTCCACATTCCACAACTGCTCCTGAAACCCGTCAGGGATTCGCTTCCTCCCCGACTCATGCTGAATAGCGAGTTTCTTTTCACGGTTGATGTTTACCGGTCGGCCTTCCGGTTTTTCTGGAGATGTCATACTACGGTAAGTATATCAAATGAAGGCCTATTATGATGAGGATAACTTATTCTGTTGTGTCAGGCACTCGGGTCAGCACCTCCGGACCGTTCTCAGTTATAGCAATAGTGTGTTCAAAATGAGCTGAAAGAGATCCGTCAGCAGTTCGTATAGTAAAGCCGTCGCTGTCGGTTGAGATATCATCCGTACCCATTGTGAGCATTGGCTCGATCGCGATCACGAGTCCCGCCTCAAGGCGCTCGCCGTGCCCCGGCGTACCGGTGTTTGGCACAAACGGCTCTTCATGCACCTCGTGGCCGACACCGTGGCCGGCCAGACCACGCGAGAGTGCGTAGCCATGGGGGCGCACGAATGTCTCGATCGCGCTACCGATATCACCGGTTGTTGCGCCTTGCTCCGCCGCCTGAATACCATGCTCCAGTGATTCCCGCGTCACCCGCAAAAGATCTTCGGCACTCGGGTCGATCTTTCCCACACCCAACGTTACTGCTGAGTCGGTGATCAGATCATTATATACCAGCCCCATATCAATAGTTACAATATCTCCTTCTTGAAGAGTGTAATCCCTCTCATTGGGTATGCCGTGAACGATCACGTCGTTGACGGATACACACAACGCGGCCGGATACGGACGAGGGGCACCCGAAGGTTGGTACTTGAAAAACGCCGGCGTACCGCCATGCTTTTCGGCGAGAACATGAGCATGCTCATTAATGGACGACGTAGTTACTCCCGGCCCTATTTCTTCGGCGAGCGTCGATAAAATTTGAGCGAGCCGCCCTCCTCCTTCGCGCAGTTCTTTGATCTCGGCAGGTGTTTTTAGTTGAATCATGATCTATGTATTATACGTCTTTGCTGTCACAATCCGAATACTCCCTACAATCTAGCACAGACAGCCACGTCCAAAAAGAAAAAGTCAATAAAATATTAGAGTTATATTAGAGTTAACTCTAATATAACTCTAATATTTTATTTTACACACGTCCATCGTTTCGAATCACCGTGCCGACGAAATTGTTACCTTCGAAGTAATCACGTACATTCTCGATCCGACCGTTTAAAATGCCTACTTCAAGGTCAAATTCTTCTGCTGCTTTTGCGGCAATGGGGTCAAACGGCGCGCTGAGACCGGGGTCCCACGTAGTCGGCAAAAGGGTGCGGAACCGGGCCCAGTCTGTCTTCTCTATCTTTACCGCATCAGCATGCTCATTTGGATCCTTATCATATACATACTCAACATTTGAAAGGTTCAATACTCTTCTGGCGCCGAACTTCTTAGCGAACTGGACTGCAACATAGTCCGTACTCCAGCCCGGCTTCCAGCCGGCACCGATCGTGATCGGTTCATTCGGCCGTACAATCTCCTTTTCCGGATCGAACAGTATATCCGAGTGTGCCCGGTCACCAAACGCCATTTTGAGGAACTGCGCATTGAGACGTGTAGCGTGAATACCTATCCAGTCCAATTCTGTATTTTCTACACTCCGAATGTGGGACAAAGCCTCTTGATACCGTCGCGCAACCTTTCCCCCACCGGTGATAATAAAAAATCGTTTACCCTGATCAGTAAACGATGAAACGAGATCTACAAATTGCCTCACAAAATCTGAATCGACAGTGTCAGGAGCAATGAGTGATCCTCCGAGTGAAATGACAATTGTTTCAGATTCTGATGACATACTTAGACAAGCGCTAGTGATCCCATTAACTCCTGGTGAACCTCCTCTACTGATTGTTCACCGTTGATCTCATGGAACTGATAATAGTCATCTTCCCGATAAATATCAATGGCCGGCTTAACTTCGCTTTCGTACCAGCTCAAACGATTAGAGATGCCCTCTTCGGTGTCGTCAGTGCGCGCCCGCTCCAGAAGCCGTCGCTTTGCTTCTTCGACACTTACATCGATAAGAATAATTTGAGGTTTTTTCCTCTTATAAAACTTCATGGCTGAATCAAGTGCCTGAGCCTCAGTTATTGTTCGTGGTGTTCCATCGATTATCAAATGCTCTTCGCCAGTGAAATTCTTTACCAACTCCTCTGCCCAAAGCCAAATAGCTAGAAATGGAGGTTGGAGTCCGCCTACGCTGTTTATCTCGGTCGAGATTTGAGCAGCCAAGGTATCTGCCTGGTTTTTCATGTACGCTCGGAAGTGGTCGCCGGTATAAAAGTGAAACTGCTTTCGATCGTCTGCCTTTGAAAGAGCTTCTCTGAGCAACTCTACCTGTGTTCCTTTACCGCTTCCGGACGGGCCGGCAAAAATAAACGTTTGTGGGTCCATGCTTACTATATTTTATTAGTAAAACTCAACGTAGAAACAGCGCCCGAGAGGCGCTGTTTACTAATACTGTCTAATACTTACTTGGGCATCCATTCTCTTCACCATATCAACGACAACCGACACGACAATAAGCAGTGCCGTACCACCGATCGCAAACATAGGGTTGCCGGTTGCAGACTGCAGTGCCAGTGGCAATACCGCAACAACACCCAAAAACATTGCACTCACCAGCGTCAGTCGTGTCACAATAGACCCGACATACTGGGCGGTTGCCTGTCCGGGTCGAATGCCCGGCACAAACGCTCCTGATTTCTGAAGATTAGTCGCAATCTTATCAGGATCGAAAGTTATAGCAGTGTAGAAGTACGTAAAACCGATCACCAAAAGGAAATAGAACGCCGCGTACAACCAACCGATCTCCATAAGCTCAAGACCTTGCTGGGCAATATTAGCGATAAATAGATTATTCACTCCGGCCAAAAAGTTGAAGATCATCTGCGGGAACAACAGGATAGAAAGCGCAAAGATGATCGGGATCACTCCGGCCTGATTTAACCGAAGCGGTAGATATGTTGAAACACCGCCGTATGTTTTCATGCCGCGCACCTGCTTCGCGTACGTGATCGGCACCGGCCGCTCGGCTTCGGTTACGATCACTACCGCTAATATGACCGCGAACGCGGCAATAGCGAAGCCAATGTACATCGGCAACTGAGTGGTATCAAACGTTTGGTACAGATCGCCAACAGCACCCGGAAGGGCGGCGATAATACCGGCGAAGATCAGAAGAGATACACCGTTACCAACTCCGTACTCAGTGATCAACTCACCCAGCCACATCAGCAATAGCGATCCAGCGGTAATAACGATCACGTTTGTGACCGTGTCAAACGTGCCGAGACCTTGAACAACTCCTTGGTTTGAAAGGAGTGTTAAAAATCCAAAAGACTGAATGAACGCCAGCGGCACAGTCAGTGTTCGTGTGTATTGACCAAACTTGCGTCTTCCGGCGTCACCTTCTTCGTGATACAGCTGCTTTACCTTGGGCGACATCACGGTCATCAACTGCATGATGATAGATGCAGTAATGTATGGACCAAGTCCAAGCATTACAATAGAGAGGTTCGCCAGTCCACCTCCTGAAAATATATTGAGAAGTCCGAGGAATTGGTTATTGGAGAAAAGATTCTCTAACTGCCTAGCGTCAATACCCGGGATCGGGATAGTAGCCAATATTCGAAATAAAATAAGAATACCGAGCGTAAAGAGAACTTTGCCGCGCAGAGTTGTGTCTTCAAAGATGAGACGGATTTTTGTAAAAAAGGTTTGCATAGCTTACGTAATATAGTCTCTTTCCTCCATCCTCCAGAGCCATAGGAAAGTGTTCTTAAAGTGGTTGGGGGAGGGTCTGGGCTTTAAGAACACTTTCCCTATTGCGACTTCTACTCTACTGTACCACCCGCTGCCTCGATCTTCTCGCGAGCTGTCGCCGAGACAACACAGCCGGTGATCACCAATTTCTTCTTCAGATCACCGCGTCCGAGCACCTTCACTATCGGAACCTTTTTCCTAACCGGGGCAACTAACTTCATCTCCACCAAAACGTCCGGCGTCACGCTCTCACCGCTCTTGAATGCCTCTTGAAGCACATCAAGGTTAACAACTGCCGACGCTTCGCTTCGAGGAAGCAAGCGATGGGTGCTACGACCGCGCAGCTTAGGCAAACGCTTCATCTCGTCGCGTATCTCCGGACGGATCTTGTGGCCTGCCCGTGCCTTCTGACCTTTGGTGCCACGACCGGAGGTTTTACCACGTTTGCCACCACGCCCAACCTGGCGGCTGGTTTGGTTTGGATGATTTCGTTGAATGTCGTGAAGTTGCATAATACTAGGTTCTGACCACTGGCCTCAAATTTATTTTATATCGCTCTTCGTATCACTTGAAGCCGCGCTTTCTGTTGTTTGTTCTTTTTTATCTTCGCCACCGCTCTTTTTCACAGCCGGAAGTTTCTTTAACGCCTCAACTGTAGCACGGGCATTATTTAAACTATTCTTGCTTCTTGAAAGAAGCTTTGCACTGATATCCTGCAGTCCGGCAAGCTCTACAACCGGTCGAACAGCTCCTCCCGCGATGATCCCTTTTCCGGGTGATGGCATCAATAACACTCTTGAGGCGCTATACTTCGCCTCTGTCTCACACGGAATGGACATTTCTTTCGTGGTTGTCACCGTTATCATGTTGCGCTTTGCGTTACGAAACGCTTTTTCGATCGCAACCGGAGTGTCACCGGCCTTACCCATCCCCACCCCAATACGCCCTTTCCGATCACCGGCAACAAGTGTTACCCGGAAGCTAAATCGACGGCCTCCTGATACCACACGTGTCACACGACGAATATCCAGTACGTTGTGGTCGAACTCCGGCTTTGCCCGCTCTTCGCGACCGCGACCTCTTCCACGCCCTTTACGCCCGCCCTTAGCACCACCGCGCGCACCTTGGCCGCCGCGAGATCCGGCCTTACCGGACACAGGCTTCTGTGATGTGGTTGTCTCTGTTTTCTTGTCAGTACTTGCTGTTGGCATAATATAAATTTAGAACTCAGTATTTAGAACGTGAGGCCGCCCTCACGAGCACCGTCAGCCAGTGCCTTGACCTTACCGGTGTAAATATAACCTCCGCGATCGAACACCGCCTTGTCTATCTTGTGTTTCTTCGCTGCTTCGGCAAGTTCTTTGCCCGCAGCGGCGGCGCGCTCAACGCCGGTCGCCTCTTTCTTGCCACGCGTGGTCACAGAAGCGATCGTCTGGCTCTCCTCATCGTTGATCAACTGAGCTGTAATAGCCGTGTTTGACTTGAACACAGCCAATCGAGGCCGCTCAGCAGTTCCCGCCACCTTAGCGCGAATACGCCGTCGACGTCGTTCTCGTTGTGTGTGGATCGTAGGTGCCATATGTATTAAACGCTTGTCTTACCTTCCTTGCGACGGATAACTTCGTCTTCATAACGAATACCCTTGCCCTTGTACGGCTCCGGTTTCTTCGTGCTTCTGACACGAGCAGCGAACTGACCGACAAGCTCCTTATCAGTACCATTGATCGTAATAATATTATCTGCTGCGGTAACAGTAAGCCCCTCCGGTACCGGAAGCACAACGGGGTGAGAAAAACCGATAGTCAGTTTCAAATTGCTCCCCTGAACCTCTGAGCGAAATCCAACACCCTCAACTATCAGTTTCTTGGTAAAGGTCTCGTTTACTCCTTGGATCATGTTCGCGATATGAGATGCATATGTGCCCCAGAGAGCGCGAACCTGACTACCGCTCCCTTTGGGAGCAAGCGTAACCTTACTATCTTCAATAGTGATAGCAATAGAGGGCTTAAAGGATCGCGAAAGCTCTCCTTTCGGACCTTTTACCGTAAGCACACCGTTATCATCCTGAGCAACCTCAGTCTGAGAAGGAATTTCTATAATTTGTGAACCAATACGGGACATAATTTTAAGTTCTAGGCGCTAGGCGCTAGGCTTTTTGTAGTAGATCCTGAGACACATCCTCTCACAGGAGGTATCAGCTTAATACAAAAAGCCTAATTCCTAAACGGTTACTGTTACCAGATGGTGAACAGTATCTCGCCACCAACATTTTCTTTACGAGCCTCCTCTGCGGTCATAACTCCTCGAGGAGTTGAGAGGACCGCGTGACCATAGCCGTGGCGGACCGGTCGAAGGTTCTTTGATTTCTCATACACTCGACGAGACACCTTTGAGATACGATTCGTTCCTTCGATCGCACTCTTACCCTGCTCGTCCTGACTCATGTGAATTTCGATCACCTTTGTAGGCTGGCTCCCCTTGTGATCAGCACCACTAATGTACCCGTGCTTAGCAAGTGTTTCCGCAATTGCCATCTTCAGCTTCGAATACGGAATAGTCACCGACGGCTTTCCGGCGGTGTTCGCGTTCTTGATCTGAATTAGCATGTCAGCGATAGGATCCATAGATGAATTCGTTGTTATTGAGAGCAAGCTTTGCTTACTCTAACAAGTGAGGAGCGAAACGGGAATGCGTCAGCATTCACATTTCGTCCGAACGCAGTTAGAGCAAGCTTTGCTTACCAACTTGCTTTCTTAATACCGGGCACTTCACCGCGGTTCGCTCTCTCACGAAAGCAGATGCGGCACAATCCAAAGTCACGCATGTACCCGCGAACTCGACCGCACAAAACACATCGTCGAATTGTTCGAGTTGAGTATTTTGGCGTCTTTTTTGATTTTGCGATGAGTGCTTTACGTGCCATAGATACTTCGTTTGTTCTTCCTTCTAGCTCTCCAAATAAAAATGCCCTTTCGAGCCGCGCTTATTTCAAAGCTTGTCCAGAACAATGAGGAGCATGCTTGCATGCTATCCTCGATCGTCGTCACAGACATATCCGGCATAAAACGGTTTCTCACTGATAGACGTATACTATGCGTCTATCACTTCGGCACCGTTTTCTGCCACGAATCTGTCTGCAACTTTGGATCGAGACAAGGCTTTTCAATAAGCTCCCGCCATCCTAGCAGGACATGTACCCAATGTCAACGCGAGACTACGCCTTAACTTCCTCCTTTTGGAAAGGGAATCCAAGGTGTCGGAAGAACCCTTCAGCAGTTTCGCGATCATTCGAGGTAGTAACGATCGTGATACCCATTCCAAAGACATTCCTCAACTCCTCATCACTGGTTTCCGGGAAAATAGTGTGCTCCTGGATACCAAGCGTGTAGTTGCCCATCTCATCGATCGGCTTTGTTGGAATGCCGTGAAAGTCCTTCATGCGCGGCATCGCCAAGTGAATAACCTTATCGAGAAAGTTATACATTAACTCGCCACGCAGTGTTACCTGGTAGCCTACCGGCGTACCCTCACGAAGCCCGAATGCTGCGATCGACTGCTTTGCCAATGTCCGCACCGGTCGCTGTCCGGTGATACGGGCCAATCGATCCTCAATGATCTCAATCTTCTCTTTGTCCTTAGTTGAACCGGTGCCGATATTGACCACGATCTTCTCCAGACGAGGCGTTTCCATTCGATTAGTATAACCGAATTGGTCTTTCAGTGCGTCAAACGCGGTTTGTTGTTTTTGTTTTACTGATTCCATACTATAAACTAAATACTTTTGCCGCTTTTTTTGCTTATCCGAACTTTTTTCCCTTTATCGTCTGTCTTATAACCAACGCGGGTTGGTTTTCCGGAATCCGGGTCAACAAGAGCAACATTTGATACATCGATCGGCTGATCGATCTCAATGATCTCGCCGTGCTTGTTCGACGCCTTCGATCGTTGATGCTTTTTCTTAGTATTAACACCATCGACGACCACTTTGTTCTCAGCAGACAGCGTTTTAGACACGACACCTACGGTGCCCTTGTCTTTGCCTGCTATCACTATTACGTTGTCATTTTTTTTGATTTTCATATATCGATTACTTCGACAAGCGAGGAGCGGTCGGGAGCTTACCTGCGAATCAGGATGCTCCCGATTTCTTAGCTTCGGAGAAGCTGTAGAAATCGCAGTCCTGTGCTCCCGTTGTGTCCGAGCGCCGTCGAAGCAAGGTTTGCTTACAAGATCTCCGGCGCAAGCGACGCAATACGCTGAAAACCCTTCTCGCTTATCTCGCGCGGAATCGGTCCGAAGATACGGCCACCGATAGGCTCAACTCCTTTATCATCAACCAATACAACCGCATTCTCATCGAATCGGATATACGAGCCGTCTTTTCGTCGATAGGCGTCCCGCTGGCGAACAATAACCGCTCGCATAACCGCTTTCTTCTTTACCTGCTTACGAGGCTCTGCCCGCTGAACCGCCAGCACAACCAGATCCCCGACTCGCGCATACCGGCGACGTGATCCACCAAGAACCTTGAACACCTTGCCGATGCGAGCGCCTGAGTTATCTGCGATTTTTACTATGCTGCCTTCTTGGATCATATAAGTATATTATTCTTCGGACGACGTGTTATCGGTTTCTACCGGCACTCGATTCACAACGACAAAACGTTTGTCCTTTGAGATCGGTCGCGACTCCTGAATGGTCACCTTGTCACCTACCCGGCACTCGTTCTTTTCATCGTGTGCTTTGTAACGCTTGTTCGGCGCAATGTACTTTTTGTACCTTGGGTGCTGCACAAAACGAGTAGTTTCAACCACGATCGTTTTGTTGCTCACATCTGATACAACCACCCCTTCCAGAGTGCGTCCTGTATTCTGTTGTGCCGTTGTAGATTCCATATGATTAAGATGTGACGCGCTGGTTGAGCTCAGTGAGTATTCGAGCAATATCTTTACGAAGATTGCGCCCCTCCTTCACGTCTCGTGTTTTGGTCCCGGCAATATTAAAACGAAACTCACGCAGTTCCTTGCGCTTTTCATTCAATGCCTTGCCGAGTTCGGACTCGGCCATATCTGTATAGTTCTGCTGGGACATAAATCGAAATTTAAGCTATCACACAATTACGTTACAAGCAACTTTACACGCTCCTTAGTGTCGGCCCACGAACCTCGTGCGCACCGGCAGCTTTGTGCCAGCCTTTCGAAGAGCCTCACGTGCTGCCTCTTCTGAGATACCGTCGACCTCAAACAGTACCTGACCGGGACTGATCGGGGCACAGTACCCTTCCGGATCACCCTTACCCTTACCAAGCTTCACCTCCGCCGGTTTTTTGGTAAACGGCATATCCGGAAATATACGGATCCAGACCTTACCCATTTTGCCAACATTTCGAGACAGCACTTTACGAGCTGCTTCGATCTGACGCGATGTTATCCGTTCATGGTCGACCGTTTTCATGCCGTACGCACCGAAGTTTACTTCAGTACCACGGCTGGCCATACCACGCTTTGCAGGGTGCTTGCGCGCTGTTTGCCATTTTCGAAATTTTACTTTTTTGGGAAACATAATACTAAAAGCTATACACTTCGGACTGAACGCTGATCTTCTTCGAACACCTCACCTCGATAGATCCAAACTTTTATACCGAGGTGTCCGTACGGCAACCACGCCTCAATAAGTGCGTAATCAATATCCGCGCGAAATGTCTGAAGTGGGATCTGCCCCTGCTGAGTCTTCTCTACTCGTGACATTTCTGCGCCACCTAATCGACCGGATAGTTCGATTCGCACACCACGCACATCTTTATTCGCCATAACCTTCTCGGCTGTTTGCTTCATCACCCGACGGAACGGCATACGCTTCTCAAGTCCCTCACGGATCATCTGACCAACAATAGCCGCGTCTGACTCCGGAGAACGAACCTCTTTCACATCAAGCTTTAACTCTGCGGTAACCGGAACTTGGTTGCGACGAAGCATTGCTTCGATCTCTTTCTTGATCTTGACCGCTCCCTCACCGTTACGACCGATAATAACACCCGGACGTGACGACTCAACAATAACCGTAAGCTCTTTTTCGTTGCGTTCGATGTTGATAGAGCTTACATACATGTTCGCAAGCCGCTTTTTCAAAAACTCACGGATCAAAAGATCACCTTTAAGGTATTCACGGTATTTTTCTTTCGCCCCAAACCAACGTGACTTCCAGTCACGGAGAATACCGAGGCGATGTGAATATGGGTGAACAATGTGAGTCATATATCAATACTTAGTAATTCGTAGATCGTATAAAATTAAGCAGCTGCTTTTGCGGTAGTCTTCTTTTTAGGTGCCTTCTTTTCAGTTTTCTTTGTCTCAGCTTTCTTATTGGTTTTTTTGGAAACGAATTCTTCAAGCTCAACAAAAACATGAGAATTGCGCTTGCGAATGACCTTCGCCTGCCCCTGAGCTGCCGGCATTCGGCGGAAAAGGATCAACCCGTCATTTACTGTTGCCTCCTTAACTCGAAGCTGCCCGTCAATACCGCGCTGTCGGGCATTTGCCTGAGCAGATTCAATAAGCTTTCTCACCGGTTCAGCCGCACGCTTTGTGGTAAAACGCAGAATAGCAACCGCCTCATCGGCTGACTTACCTTTGATCAGATCTGTCACCAGCCGTGTTTTACGCGGGGCGATCCTAAGGTTTTTTAACTTTGCGGTTGTTGTTTTCATAATACTATTCTACACAGCGCTCTACGCCTTTGAGGCCTGTGCCGCGGCTATTGCGCTCTGTTTCTTCTGCTGCTCAAGCTCTTTCTGGATCTTTCCACCGTGACGAATGAACTTACGCGTTGGCGCAAATTCACCGAGACGATGACCAACCATATCCTCGGTGATAAAAACATCTACATGCACTTTTCCTTGGTGAACACCAAAGGTATAGCCAACCATTTCCGGTGCGATCTGACTATCGCGTGACCATGTCTTAATAACCCCAACCTGTTTTGGGTCTTTCCCTTCGATCTTTTTCAAGAGCTTGGGGTCAACGTATGGTCCTTTTTTAAGTGATCGTGTCATGAATTAGCTTATAGGTTATAACTTGCAGCTTATAGTATAGAAGAGAAAGGAATCTACTATCAGCGGTAAAGTATACCCTAAATAAAAATGCCCTCTCGAGCTCATGCTATCCTACCAGAGCAATGAATGAAGTCAAGCGCAAATTAACCGTTTTCTAGCGCTTTTTAGACTTTCTTCGGGAAACAATATTCTTATCAGAATATTTCTTCGAGGTGCGGGTTTTCTGACCAACATTGACCGGCTTGCCCCACTTGCTTTTGCGTCGCTTGCGTGCACCTCGCGCATGTGCCTCACCACCACCCATCGGGTGATCAACGGCGTTCATCGAACGACCGTTTACCTTCGGTCGGCGGTTCATCCAGCGCGCTCGTCCTGCTTTACCGATCGTCTCCAGGTGATGTTCCTCGTTCGACACTTCACCAATAGACGCCCAGGCACCGGATGGAACCCGTCGAACCTCGCTCGACGGCATCTTAACGTGCACAAATCCCTCTTCTTTAGCAGCCACCTCAGCGTGAATACCGGCTGATCGGGCGATTCGTGAACCGCCATATGGCTTGAGCTCCACGTTGTATACAAAGGTACCAATAGCTATATTCTTCAGCGGCAATCGATTGCCAGGCTTCAACGGCGCTTGTTCAGAGACGAGCAGTTGGTCGCCTACAGAAACGCTCTGCGGAAGTACAATGTACCGCTTTGCTCCGTCCGCATACACAACCAGACCGATGTAAGCACTTCGGTTCGGATCATATTCAACCGTGCGAACAGTCATTGGAATATTAACCTTCTCCATTACAAAGTCGACGTCCCGATGTCGCCGCTTGTGACCACCACCTCGACGACGAGAAGTGATCCGTCCGTGAGCATTACGACCGCTTGAGCCTCGCTTACCCTTTGTAAGAGACTTGAGTGGCTTGGATGCCGTAAGCACACCTCGTGTGGATGCGGTGGTCATCTGGCGTCGTGATGGTGTTGTAGGTTTATAGTGCTTCATAATTCTACATTAACTCGATCTTGTCTCCTTTCTTCAAATAAACATAAGCCTTCTTTCCACCGCGCTTAACACCGCGAATACCTCGTCGTGAAACCGGTTTGGTAGGTATTGTGACGACATTAACCTTCGTCACCGTTACACCGTACACCCGCCGTACTGCGGCAGCGATCTCCGGCTTCTTCGTACCCGGTCTCACATTAAATACATACACATTATCGCCGGTACCGATCGCCGCCTTCTCGGTAATACGAGGTCGCATAAGCACATCCTCAACTGCCGGCATAAGTGCGCGCTTAGCAGCATCAGAAGCACTGGTAGCTGCCTTCGAGTCTTTGCCTTCCTGTTTTTTTGATCCGAATAAAGCCATGTTATGTGTTTGAAGTCTCACTTTCAACTGAACCCTCAAGCACCTTAAGCGCCTGTTCAGGGTCAGAGATGATCACGTACTTGTACTGAGCAACATCGGTTGCGTTCAGATTACGCACCTCGTCAAACTGCACGTTTCCAAAGTTATGAAAGCTGCGCTTTGCACCAGGAGTTGTTGATCCTACCGCAACATATGCGGCGTTCTTTCGTTTTGTTGCAAGGCTTTCAAAGCCCTTCACACCGCCAAGCGCTTCAAGTGTGCGCTTGGCCTCGGCTGTCTTTGCCTCATCAAATACAAGAGAATCGACGAACAAAACCTCGCCTTCACGAAACTTGCGTGACAGCACAGTATACAGCGCCTTTCGTTTCATCTTCTTGTTGATCTGTCGCTGGAAGTTTTCCTCGTTGCGCGGACCATGAGTTACTCCACCGGTTCGCCAAATAGGTGAACGTGAAGACCCGTGTCGAGCGCGACCGGTTCCTTTTTGACGCCACGGCTTTTTACCACCACCGCTCACCTCACTTCGGTCTTTCACGAAAGCCAAGTGCTGACGACGATTTGCTTGCTGAGACAGAACAACCTGATGAACCAAGTCACCGTTCCAGGCAACTCCAAAAACGCTCTCGGGAAGGTCGATCTCCCCTTTTTTAGTGCCTGCTTGTGTATAAACTGGTGCCTTCATATATTAGATCATTACTTACCTTGTATCTCAACAAGACATCCTCGTCGACCTGGAACCGCCCCTTTAACGGCGATCACTTGCTGCTCTGGGTCAACATACACTACATCGAGGTTAGTGACCGTAACACGGTTTGAACCCATTCGTCCAGGCATCTTTCGACCTTTAAACACACGCTGAGGCCCGGTTGCTCCAATAGAACCAACTTCACGATGAGCGTGTTTCGTACCGTGAGACTTCGATGCTCCGCTGAAACCGTGACGCTTCACGCCACCCTGAAATCCTTTACCTTTCGTAATACCGGATACACGAACCTCGTCACCAACCGCAAACACTGACACATCGAGTGTATCGCCTACTGAAGCAGATGACTCCGTCTCATCCTGACGAAACTCACGTAGCCATCGAAAGCTGGTTTTCTCAGCATCTTCGCCAACCGCTTCAAGCGCTGCTTTAGAGTGCCCACGGACCGGCAAGGATGTAGTGTGTGCCTTACGACGTCCAAAACCAACCTGAACCGCTGAGTAGCCGTCGGAGGTATCACTCTTCACCTGTGTAACCACAGCTGGCCCGGCACGAAGTATGGTTACCGGCACCATTTCACCTTCTTCGGTGAAGATCTGAGTCATATATTCTTTTGTTCCTAGCAGAAATTTCATACATCGAGATTATACCTTCGCTCTAAACGAACGAGGTGTTGAAGGCAGACCATCGTTGATGATCCAAACCTTACAATGAATTCACATCCTTAGAGAAGTGGACCGCCGCCAAGCGTACCATTTTTATCTCAGATTCACAATAAATTTAGACGAGCTTTACATCAATACTCACTTCGGCAAGCGAGGAGCGGTCGGGAGCTTATCTGCGAAGCAGTATGCTCCCGATTTCTTAGCTTCGGAGAAGCTGTAGAAATCGCAGTCCTGTGCTCCCGTTCCGTCCGAGCGCCGACGAAGAAAGCTCCCTTTCTACGCCGTCGAGCGAACAACATCGCACAAACTTTGCCTATACTAATTTCACGTCAATGCTTACACCCGACGGAAGCGACAGGTTCGATAGTGACTCGATCACCTTCTGAGATGGGTTGAGAATATCGATCAAACGCTTGTGGATCCGCATTTCAAACTGCTCCCGAGAGTCTTCGTACACGAACGCAGCGCGATTTACCGTGTACGACTTCACTCGTGTGGGAAGCGGGACCGGTCCAACCACCTCAGCATCGTAGCGGATCGCTGTATCAATGATCTGTTTTACTGACAGATCAAGGATCTTATACTCATACGCGCTAACCCGAATACGAAGCTTCTGTGTTGTGCCGTCCGAATCTTTTGAAGATGCTTTCTTTTTCGAAGCTGGTTTTTTTGTTTTTTGTGTACTATCTGCCATATTTTAGGCGTTTTGCTCTGAGCCCTAGGTGCAGGAGACGCTCGTAAGTGTCTCAAGCCAGACTACAGACTACTTATTCAACGATCTTTGTCACTACTCCAGCTCCCACAGTCTTACCCCCTTCGCGAATAGCAAAGCGCTGCTGCTCTTCGAGTGCAACCGGTGCCTGCAAACTTACGCTGAACGTAGTTGTGTCACCTGGCATTACCATCTCTACTCCTTCCGGAAGGGTTACCTCACCGGTAACGTCAGTGGTTCGGATGTAGAACTGTGGCTTGTATCCGGTTAGGAATGCTGTGTGACGACCCCCTTCCTCCTTCTTAAGGGTGTACACCTCAGCCTCAAACTTGGTGTGCGGGGTAACTGAGCCCGGCTTTGCCAACACCTGACCGCGGTGAACCTCTTCTTTCTTGAGTCCACGGATCAAAATACCGGCGTTGTCACCTGCTTTTCCTTCCTTAAGTGACTTGTTGAACATCTCAATACCGGTCACTGTGGTCTTCTGTGTATCTTTGATACCGACGATCTCGATCTCTTCACCAACAGTGATCTCTCCTCGCTCAATACGGCCTGTTACTACAGTACCGCGACCTTCAATCGAGAAGATATCCTCAACCGGCATAAGAAACGGCTTGTCGGTCTCACGCTGAGGTGTCGGAATGTAGTCATCCAACGCCTTCGCAAGCTCAAGGATCTTTGCAGCATACTCTTCGCTTGCGTCTGAAGACTCAAGAGCCTTTAGGGCTGAACCTCGAATGACCGGCGCGTTTTCTCCGTCGTAATCGTACTGAGTCAAAAGCTCACGCACCTCTTCTTCAACAAGGTCGATAAGATCAGCGTCATCAACCATGTCGCACTTGTTTAGGAAGATGATGATCTTCGGCACTCCAACCTGCTTAGCGAGCAGGATGTGCTCTCGCGTCTGCGGCATAACACCGTCAGTTGCGGCAACTACTAATACAGCACCGTCCATCTGAGCGGCACCCGTAATCATGTTCTTCACATAGTCGGCGTGACCCGGCGCATCGATGTGCGCATAGTGACGAGCATCTGTTGAATACTCGTTGTGAGACAATGCGATCGTAATACCGCGAGCCTTCTCCTCAGGCGCGGCGTCGATCTGGTCTACGTTCTTCTCTGACACGTCCTGCCCCGAAAGGTGGAGAACGTGCAGAATAGCAGCGGTTAAGGTCGTCTTCCCGTGGTCAACGTGACCAATGGTACCGACATTAACATGCTCTTTTGATCGATCAAATTCTGCAGCCATAATGACGTACTACTAAAAGTATTGATAATAATTGCGTTTTGCCCCCACACCTATTTGTCCCAAACCTCCACTATAGAGAGAAACAAGTGTGGGGGTGTGTACCTCGATTGCACACCACATCCTGTGTATTCACAACCCTTCGGGGCTCATGAAAGACAAGAAAAAAGCGCACAATTGCGATGAAGACTATCCTAACAGACCGCTGATAATAGTCAAGCGACTTTGTTTTCTTTTAAGCGAAGCCTTGTGCATTTTTTTCAAAATGCACGGAGCGGAGCGAATTAAAAAACACAAAATACCCTGGTGACACGAAGGGAGGGCGAAAAAACGTTCTACATACGTGATTCGGTGATCCGTGAGCGTTTCTTCGACCACTCTCTTCTTCTCTTTCTCTTCTATTTTTCCCAATCTCGGATGATAAACCGTTTGTTTGCCGGATCAACTTCGGCAACCACCCGCTGACCGTCCTGCCAGCCCAACTCACGAATACCACTGATCGGTAGGGTGAGACTGTAACTCACGCCGCCGACCTTGCTCAACACCCGCACCTCTTCTTCACCTGATTTACCTCGCGCCATACGCACTTGAAAGGTTATACATGGACAATATTAGAGTTAAATTAGAGTTAACTCTAATATTGAGTATACACCAACAGGACGATCTTGTCGTTTGACCGGTAAAGAGCATCTCAAGTACGCCTTCCACCAGTGTTCTGCTGTTAATCAACAATAACCACCTCGTTATAGTCCCAGCTTCCCCGGCGATAAGGCGCAGTATCACCAAGCTTGGTATTTTCAATATAGATATCCTTCACCGGTAATTCGGTCACGCCGAAGACTCGGCCGTGGAACCACGAATCTTTCACTACAAGATGGTCAGCTGATTCAATAGTGAGCGAGTGTGGCCACCACTTATCTTTTTCCTCGTGTCGATTTGAAAGCTCGATATTAACAAAGGCAATATCTTTGTCTGTGTCCCCTCCCATAAAGAACCCTTGGGAATGAATATCCTTTGTTGCTGTCACGCCGTATGCGATCTGATTCTTTGATGAGCCCAAAAGTTGATACACGTCGGGGTGTGCGGTTGGTACACCAGACTTATCACGGTCGACATCTTCCACTGAACTATTGAGCAGCAGTCGAGCATTAGTGAACGAGTCCTCACCGATACGATGAAGGTCCGTATTTCGCACAATGTTCCCGCTAAATCCTTTAACATTGTTCGTCAAAGAAGAATTCGTAATATGCGTACTAACCACGTCTGCGGACCAGCGAACACTGTTTGACCGCTCATTGCCGACAATATTCAGATCATCCATCCAAATATGCCGGGCAAAACGCCCACCAGCAGAATGAGCATGGAAAAGGATCCCTACATCCGGCAACTGAAAGCGAATGCCACTGACCAGTAAATGATTATTAGTAAAACGTTCCTTTAAATTGTTCGTAACAATAACGTCATTCCGTGATGTGCCGGGAGCACCGGAAACGACCACCCAGGTATCACTATCAATACCTTCCAGTCTAAATCCGTCATACGTACCTGCCTGTAGATATATCACCGGCGCTCGACTACCATCGTTTTTGGCTGCCACGCTCGCCTTCCATACGGTCTTATACGGGTTATTTTTTGAGCCGTCACCGCTCTCATCCGACCCCCCAGGCGATACATAGTAGTGATCGGGGTCATACGTTCCATTCTTGTTAACCACTAGCTCAATGCCATGCTCGCCGCGCGGAGCACCATTAATATCTCCGGCCAACACCCGTGCCACCCCTTTATTTGGATATACCACCGCCCGCACTTCAACCGGGCCATCTACGCTGAACTTAGACGCATCAAGAGTTGCCCAGTATTCCTTCACATCAGTGCGCGGATTATGAGTCATTGTAGAGACTGAAGTCCATGGACCGCCATCGACCGAAAACTCAACCCGATCGATGCTGTCTTTATGAAAAGCAACAACTCCCACATTAAATATATTGGAAAATGACTGGAACGGCACCACATCCCACCGAGCGATCGCCTGGGCATCTTCATTCCCGATCTGGTCAGGTTGAGGGGTCTCTCCTGCAAAACCATTTCCAGGAACGAGAACTTTTCCTTCCGGAGCAGAGGTGTCTCTTTCCTTCTCCTCTTCTTCTCTCGTATCTTCTTGTTCATCGTCACCCTGCCCACTAACACCATCGTCTTTCTTGTTGGCAGTATCGTCGTTCTCTTCTTCGTTATTTTTTTCTTTGTCTGACTCCTGATCCTCCTTATCTTCCTCGTCCGCTTCGTCTCTAGAATCTCTCTCATCCTTCGATCCATCATCTTCCGACTCCTCTGAGTCTGGTTCATCCTGCTTCTCAACGTCGTCTTCAGATCTATCTTCACTCTCATCTGCTTGATCCGGCTTAGTATCATCTTCCTCATCATTCTGTTCCTCTTCACGACCTTCTCCATTATCAGCCGAATCTCTAGACGTTTCTTCCACTTCCTCCTCAGTTTCATCGTCCTTTAAAGCGGTCTTCTCCTCTTTGCTACTATCATCAGACTCACGTTCCTCGTGCGGCACCACCGTTAAAGAGTTAGTGTCGTCGTTTTCCGTCCCAGAGGGGTTTGATGCACCAGAAACACCCCCGGCAAGTAAAACGAGGAGGAGCATTGGAAACAGGACTGAGTTTTTGTTTGCCATAGAATAAAATATGTGGCTGAAATAACACATCAATCTATACTATAAAAAAAGACAAAGCGCAAGGGCTTTGTCTTTTTTGTATCTTGGTTTCTCTCTTGATCGGGCGAGATCTAGCTCCGCGCCTCAATGATCTCCTGAGCCACATTCTGCGGCACCTGAGCATAGTGGGAGAATTGCATCGTAAAGTTACCGCGTCCACCGGTCATCGATCGTAGATCCGTGATGTATCCGAACATCTCAGCCAGCGGTACTTTAGCGTGAACCACCGTATCCTTACCACGCTCTTCCATCTCTTCGATCTGTCCTCGGCGACTTGAGAGATCACCGTTCACGTCTCCCATCATCTCGGCCGGAACCACCACCTCAACGCTCATCATCGGCTCGAGCAGGGCCGGAGTAGCCAACTTAGCACCTTTCTGGAATGCGTGTGAACCGGCGATCTTGAAGGCGATCTCGGAGGAGTCAACATCGTGACTTGATCCATCGTAAAGTTCACAGGAGATATCTACCATCTGGTAGCCGGCGACAACACCGCGCTCCATCGCCTCTCGGACACCCTTCTCGACAGACGGAATAAACTCGTTTGGAATAACACCACCCTTGATGTTGTTAATAAATTCGAATCCTTCCTCATAGGTAACATTTTTGGGAACACCTTTTTCGTCCTCGTACTTGCCTTTCTCGATCGGAGAGAGTTTGATCAATACGTGACCGTACTGACCGCGACCACCGGACTGCTTGATGTATTTCTCCTCGACATCTGCTGTGCCGGTAATCGTTTCTTTGTACGCAACCTGCGGCTTCCCGACATTTGCCTCCACAGTGAACTCTCGTTTCATTCGATCAACAAGAATGTCGAGATGGAGCTCACCCATACCCCAGATCACCGTCTCACCGGTCTCACTATCAGACGTCACCTTGAAAGTAGGATCTTCGGCTGCGAGGCGCGAAAGCGCGGTACCCATCTTCTCCTGGTCAGCTTTGGTTTTCGGCTCGATTCGAAGCGACACCACCGGTACCGCGAACTCAATGCGCTCCAGAACGATAGGATCGCTCTCGTCACACAGAGTATCCGAGGTCGTGGTCTCCTTAAGTCCTACCGCGGCAGCGATCTCACCGGCGTGAACCGTATCTACCTCTTCACGAGTATTCGAGTGCATCCGCAAAATACGACCGACTCGTTCTTTCTTACCGGTAGTAGAATTGTAAACATACGATCCGGAACTCAGTGTGCCGGAATAAACACGAAAGTAAGTGAGCTGACCTACGAACGGGTCAGTTTGAAGTTTAAAGGCCAAAGCAGCGAACGGTGCGTCGTCTTTTGGCTCGCGAGTTTCCTCCTCGCCTGTCTTCGGGTGTGTTCCTTTTACCGGCGGTACATCAATAGGAGACGGTAGATAATCTACAACGCCGTCGAGAACGAGCTGTACGCCCTTGTTCTTCAGTGCAGATCCGCAGTACACCGGCACAAGATCATTAGCTAGTGTTGCTTTTCGGATCGTTGTTTTAAGCTCCTCAAGTGAGATCTCCTCACCCTCAAGATACTTGTTCATTAACGTATCATCGTGCTCAGCCACCTTCTCAACCAGTTCCTCACGGGCTTTTTGAGCAGCTTCTTTATACTCGTCCGGAATTTCCTTCTCGATCGTATCTTTTCCAAGCTCTCCTTCGAAATAGTACGCTTTCATTTTCAGAAGATCGATCACTGCTTCAAAATTCTCCTCCGCACCGATCGGCAACTGAACCTTTACCGCGTTGGGGGTCAATCGCTCCAGGATCGTACCGAATGAATAGTCAAAACTTGCTCCGGTTCGATCAAGCTTGTTCACAAAACAAACACGTGGCACGCCGTATTTATCAGCCTGCTTCCACACGGTCTCCGACTGTGGCTCCACCCCGGCAACGCCGTCAAACACCACAACTCCTCCGTCCAGCACTTTCATCGAACGCTCTACCTCTACAGTGAAGTCTACGTGACCCGGAGTATCGATGATGTTAAAACGATAACTGTCAGACTTATCTCCGGTTCCCTGACTTTCGGTCGGAAGCCAGAAACAGGTCGTTGCGGCTGAAGTGATGGTGATTCCTCTCTCTTGCTCTTGCTCCATCCAGTCCATGATCGCCTCACCTTCGTGCACCTCACCGATCTTGTGAGAAATACCTGTATAAAAAAGCACCCGTTCAGTTGTGGTGGTCTTCCCGGCATCAATATGAGCGATGATACCGATGTTACGTGTCCTCTCCAGCGAATAGTCTCGAGCCATGATCTAAAAAATTAGGAAATGAGGCGCTAGGCCTTAAAAAATTATAATAACTTACTTTATAGAGCGTAAGAAAACTAGACTCTAAAGCCTAGCTCTTAAACCCTCCTTAAACAGCGAAGTGAGCAAAAGCTTTGTTTGCGTCTGCCATTCGGTGCAGGTGATCTTTCTTAGTCACCGCATCCCCTTCGTTGTTGTACGCGGCAATGATCTCTGTTGCAAGCAGGTCTGCCATAGGCTTACCGCTCTTAGAGCGCGCAGCTTCAATAATCCATTTCATCGAGAACGCCTGTCGACGACTCGGCTTCACTTCACGCGGTACTTGATAGTTCGCACCACCAACACGACGAGAGCGAACCTCCATGGTCGGCGTTGTGTTCTTAAGAGCTGCCTCAAAGATCTCGAGGGGGTTTTCGACTTTCATATCTTTGCCAACTTTTTCCAAAGCACCGTAAACAATCTGGCGAGCTCGCTCTTTTTTGCCTTCCCACATCACGTAGTTGATGAACTTCGCGACGGTCTCGGAATTATAGACGACGTCAGGCTTCAGCGTATGTTTTTGAGTGATCGGTTTTCTCATGACTTTCTCAGATAGCGTATTATTGTTTCTTCGTACCGTAACGACTTCGCGCAGATGTTCGCCCCTCTACGCCACCGGCATCGAGTTTTCCACGAACAACTGTGTATCGAACACCGATATCTTTCACTTTGCCTCCGCGAATAAGCACCACTGAGTGCTCCTGTAAACCGTGCCCTTCACCTGGAATGTATGCGGTCACCTCGAGACCGTTGGTAAGTCGAACACGTGCCACTTTACGAATAGCCGAGTTTGGTTTCTTCGGTGTCTTTGTGGTTACTTTCGTACACACACCACGCTTGAACGGTGATGAGTAATGAGTAGGCTTGTTCTTGAGCGTATTAAACCCACGCGAAAGTGCCACCGATTTTGATTTTCGGAGCTTAGGAGTTCGTCCTTTGCGAATAAGTTGATTGATCGTTGACATAAATTTAAATCCGAATAGCAGACACTGTCTGCTGCCAATTAAACAAAAATGCCACACGGCATTAAGATACGCACTACTTTATTACAAGTTGCGAAATATTGCAAGAACTTTTCCTAAAGAAACTCAAGGAAGGCTTCAGAGATCAGAAAAGCGCGTTCAGGGTTTGAAAGAGGATCTGTGGATCACCGACCAGCATTCCAAAGACCGTGAAAATAGCATAGCCCAGTATATTGGTTGAGAAGAGAATAAAGATCACCGCGATGATCAAAATAAAGCTGTACTGCTCCATGAATCGCCGGATTCCATAGTATCGTGCCGGCAGAAAGGCGAACAATACCTTCGATCCATCAAGTGGCGGCACCGGGATCATATTGAAGAGCGCAAGAACAATATTGATCAAAACGATCATTACCGAGATCTGCACCACGGCCGGTGAGAGGGTGTCGAGGGGGAGGGTGAATCGCAGAAAAAGACCGAAGACGATCGCGATAGAGATGTTAGTGACCGGACCGGCGATAGCCACCCAGAGCTCTCCCCAGCGCTGATCGCGGAAATTATATGGATTATACGGAACCGGCTTGGCCCAGCCGATCAGAAACGGAGAGCTAGTGAGCAACAAAAGCCCTGGCAACAGAACCGATCCGACCATATCGAGATGTACAATAGGGTTAAGCGTAAGGCGGCCCTGATACTTCGCGGTCGGGTCACCCTGCATCAGAGCAACGTATCCGTGGGCCACCTCATGAATAACCACAGACATAATAAGAATAGCGATAAGAAAGATGATCTCCATACAGGATCTTTAAAGAATTACAAAATGAGTTACGTACTTTGTTTGTTACATTCATTATTGCCGTTCCTTCTTGGCAAAAAGTTTAGCTTATGATAGCATAGCGAAGCATAAAGAAGAAAGAAAACCTATGGCTAAATCTTGCCCAATAACTGGAAAAACATCACAAGTCGGCGGAGGATACTCCAACGACGTTCGTGCTACGCAGTACAACCCGACAGGAAAACGTCGTCGAAGTGTCAACCTACAAAAAAAGACGATCTTCGTTCCCGAACTGGACCGCTCTGTTACCCTGCACCTCTCCACCAAGGGTATTAAGACCATAAACAAGAAAGGGGCGTACCAAGCACTCAAAGACGCCAAGGTGATCTAAGATATCAAATGTAGGATTGAATAAAAACACCGCGACAGCTAAAGCTGTCGCGGTGTTTTTCTTGCTGTTTGTCGGTGTTTCTAAAACTCCTCGTACCGTGGATCCACAGAAATATTGATCTTGTTGTTAGCACTACCAGGCACTTCACATTCAGTATACGTACCACCGTCACTGGATACTTCGGGTGAATCTTTCTCTCCAACCGTACTGTACCGAATGTCGATCTCATCTCCGCTGGAAGAAACTTCGGATCCTTCAGGAACAGACCATATATATGTTTCCCCGCCAGGAATCACAACCCATGTCACTGACGTATTAACAGGATAGGTATATGTTCCGTCTTCGTTTGGAAGTGGCTCACAGCTGAGAGTGGTTGACGTTTCGCAACTATTGGTCGTGACCGTAACCGAATCAGATCCATACGATTCACTCGTATTATCGCTGTTGACCGCCTCTACTTTATAAACATACTCTGTAGAAGTTGCAATTGTTGGAGGTGATGACACTGCCGGGTCTCTATATTCCGTATCAGCGACTGTCTCAAGAGATGAGAACGCTAAATCCGGTTCCGTTGACAACTTCCTAAACACCTCATACCAGATCCCTGCTGTAGTTCCGTCCCAATCCAATTCTACGTACGCATCGTTTGCATCACAGCTTTCTGTAGCCTGTAGGTCAGTCGGCTCAGGCTCACATACCGAAACTGATGCCGTATCTTCCACCAAAGTACCGTCTGATGCCGCCGCGCATTGCAATGTGTACTCGTATAGTGACTCGGTATTTGTTAGACCGACCTGCGTATCGCTTCCCCCAGCAGAACTTTTGTTTCCTGTCCAATCCCCCGAGGAGGAAGAAGCGGAACAAAACTCTTCAAGCGCACCGGCGGTTTCCCACTCCAGATCAATATCGCTTCCATATGGCACACACCCGCCCCCGTCTCCTACTGAGTTTCCGCCACTAAACGCCTCCAGATCCACAGATTCCTCTTCAAGATAGAGGAAAGCCACGTGCGTTATCAAACCTTCCGGAATAGACGGAGAAACATTCGTCACTGAGCACCACCCACCACTGCACGTCGGCGTTATCGTGTAGAGCGCCGGATCAGAGAAGTCACAAGATTCTGTGATCTCGATACCTGTTTCAGGACTCATCTCGTATTCATCTACACACGTCGCCGCCCTAATAGTCCTGTCCGGATCGTCTTCGGCTTTAACGGTATAGGTGTACTGTTCACCGGTCGCAAGATCGCCGGCCGGTAGATCACTCCAATTCTGTGGATTCCCGTCGTACACACCATCCGGAATGTTCATCTCTTCGTCAGGTGTGAACTCCGGCTCGAGCTGCGTATTCATCGGGACACGCACACCTCCTTCATCAACCCGGTGAGAGCTAATATCCCCGGCAAGCGGACACAGATCGGAACCCGCTACATCTGCACTGTTTGAAATACAGATATCCATGATAACTCGGCCGAGCGCGCTAGGGAGATTAGCGTCTAACTCAGACTGACTCATCGAAGCGTAGTCATCCGAACTATATTCTACTTCAATGTAATATTCCTTGATTCGAACTTCTTTGCCTTTTATCAAAGGGATCTCACCTTCTACAGTATCCGGTTCGAACTGTGGCTGACCGGTAACAGTATATGTCCGGTCTTCGAGGTGTTCCCACGCCGCATCAGGATCAGACAGATCTCGCTGTTCAAGTACAATGACAAAATCATGACTTTTACCGGGAACCAGATCATCTACTTCAAATGAATACTCAACCTCACGCGCATCGACCTCGTAGAGGTCCATCCGATGAGCTTTGATATACGTACTTGCAGCGCCGTCATAAGTGGTGGTATATTCTCCGCCACTACTCCGAACATGATCAAGTCGGTTTTTTGCGTCGTTATAAAGATCGTCCGTTGTTCTTTCATCTAAGAAATCTATCTTTCTGTCGAAAGTCCAGTCAAGATCATTAGGGTCTGTGTCATCAGTTATGTTCGAACCACATCGGCCGTACAAACCGGCCCGCTCTAGATGAGAAACATATTCGGTGTACCGATCCTGATAGACATCTGGCTGACACTCGCCGTCTTCTGTTCCTTTAGTACACGAGCTTCTACTCGCCCTCCTGGCAGGACCCGTCTCACCATCATCCCGCACTGTTACCAACCTACCATCCTCATCATACTCATACCCAAGGTCCCAATCGAACTCTCGGTGTATACTACAATATCCCCACGTTCTATTTCCCGCATTATCTTCTCGCTCCCCTTCATCATACCCGACCCCACTATACTCATCGGTATCTAAACACCTGTTTTCCCCCACATCATATTGTTCCTGCTGAGTGCGTAACCTGTCTCGATTACCTGAACTAAACTCATATCGACTTTCGTTTGTGTAAACCTGAGCATCTTGTTCATAGAAGAGATCTTCTTCCCAGGTCTCGAACCGACGCGGCTTCATATCTTCCGAAAAATGATATGTATATGCACCGCTCCAGTCCGACTGCTCAAGCTTCTCATTTATAGTCATGTCACCCCAAGAATCCATACAACTATCTATGCACTGATCATATTCATTAGAACCCCACTCATACCCTTGCTCCCAACAATGGGTATCGCAAGCATAGTATGCGTCATCCCACACTTGAAACTCTTCATTTTCATCGTAATAACCATAGCCCTCTTCAAGCCCCCTAAACCCACAGACCGGAATTTCATCTCTCACGATCGTATATTCACGTGAAATTCTCGGGTCGGGTACAATATAATTATTTGCCGACACCATTACAGGGAGAATAGCTGCCTCACCCCACGCACCGTTTGGCGCGAGGTACTCCCCCGGCTGTGACTGGTGTTGCGAATTAAAGTAATAATATGTATGCGAGAAGCCTTCATACGAACTCGACCCATACCAATACCCCCACCCGTAGTAACCATACGGATCACATGTTCCGCTAGAGAATCCATCCGGTCCTAGAGCACGATCCTCATTAGAGCGAAGGTGGTTAACTTTCCCACGAACTTCGTGACAGAGAGTGTCTTTGGTCAAAACCGTATACGCACCACTAACGGTAAAGCTGTCATTAGGTCCATACGCTTCTTCGGTATACGGTTTAGGGTTATTTATATGAATAACCGGAGAGAAGGTCTCGCCAAACATTAAAGCGCGCAGTGATATTTCATCAGGACCGAGAATTATTCTTTGATCATCGATATTTATTTCAAACCCACCTACGCCGGTATCATTCCACCCACAACCGGTACAATCGCTATCGTGATCGGAAAACACCGTCTGCACCGCAACAAACGCAGCTCCGGCTACGATCAGAGCCGCAAAGAGAAGCGCGACAGGAATAGAATTTTTACCTTTTATCAATAATCCCTTTAGCTGAAGCACAACAAGGACAACGAGTACGAGAAGTAAAACACCGACTGTTACTACAAAACCACCCCCTTCTGTATCTGTTTGCACACCAGAAACAGGGAAGAAGGTCGTGTATTCACCAAGCACTTCACCATTTTTTTCGATCTTCACTTCTACTGTTACGTCCTCATCTATCGAATTTATGAAAGACACAGGCAGCGTAACGATCTGAGAGTCACTTGTCAGATGTACCCCCTCTTGTTTTGTGTGTGCAACCTCATTTCCGGATGAGTCTTTCATACTCAAGATCATCTCAGCGTTGGTTATCTCGCTTGATGTTCCGTCTCTATTACTTCGCACGAACTCACCTTCTTCATTTCGCGTATATCGAATTCTTCCGGAGGTATCCGGAAGAGATTGTGGCCCCACAAAAAGGACGTTTATTTGAGACTCTCTTTCTTGAGGTGGCCACACTTCAGGGGTGATGCTGTAAATAGTAGCGCTCGGACCGGCAACACTGAATTGACCTTCTACAAGGGGTGTCCGCGAGACACCATTCTCATCTCTAAACTCTACACGAAACGCAAATGTTCCGGGAGCATCAGTTGGAAGTGGTATTGAAATAGTCTGTTCTTCTCCCTTCGAAAACGCAACGGTTTCCACTTCTGTCTCTTCAATAATATCACCGGCGACCGAGACCTTAAAAACCTGAAGATGTGGGGTAAGCTCTATCGCTTCTTCTTGCTCATTTTCCAGTGTGACTGCTATTTCTAGGTCGTCAGAGCTTGTAACCACACCTCCAGCCTGAGGCGGCGCGCGGTCTTGTGAATTTCGAATTAATTCTGCTGAATCAATACGAACCTCCCCGCCACTTCCCCGGACCTCTACGCGAACATCTTCCCACCCCAGCAATACACCTTGTCCGGTCATTGCCTGGACCTGGATCGCGGTGTCGCTTCGGTCTACCGCCTCCGGAATCGTGTACGAAAATTCAATTTCTCGCTCTTCGCCCGGCAAAAGAAAGATCGGTCCTTCAATTATAGAACTGTATACACGATCGGCTACCTCGCCTTCACGCTCATCAAAACCGGCCACTAATGAAATACGATACTGAATATCTGTGGCAACGCTGTCGGACGTATTCTTTAGTAGTGCGGTGCCAACTGCGCGCTCTCCCGCTTCAAATACTTTAGTTTCGTTTTCAAGCTCAAGACCGATAACATGCACTGATGGAACCACGGAACGAATTGAGTTCTGCTGTTGCGCTGCTGCTTCAGTTGTATTCGATACAACTAAAAATGTAAAAAGGAGAAAAAATATCACTACAAGAAAAGCAACAAACGAAAGAACGGGGGTTTTAAAGATCATACTAAAACATAAAGATTATCTTCCATACTATCTATAGTAATACTATTTCAACACATTACCAATAGCATTATCCACTACTCATTGTGGCCAACATTTCCTTAGACAGTGCAAACAGAACCTAGCATTATTATAAATTTTAAAAGAAATCACAAAAGAACCCCGCAGGATCCTGCGGGGTTCTTTTGTGATATTATGCGTTTGTTCTTAAAATTCCTCGTAACGCGGATCAACAAAGATCTGTATTTCACCTTCGCATCTACTTCCATCATCTAGCACTGCATCAGCATCTATTGTACCTACTGTACTATATCTAATTATTATATTGTTCTCAGTTTCACCATCAATTTTACTTTCGTCTTCGTTATCACTCCACTCTACAAATTTACTGTCGGGGCTCGCCACCCAGGTAACTTGTGAGTTAACCGGCGCACGGCCGTCTTCTATCTCATTTCCGTCACTGTCTTTGAAGGTCACCGTACATCCTCCACCAATTGGCGGCACAGGGCAGGACGGATCCTCTTTTTTACACGGACCCCAACCCTGCCAATCCCCCCAATCCCCACCAGAGGAGCACTCTCTCACACGGGTCTGGTCACCATCACACCCGTCTATGGTACATTTCTCAGTTTCGTCCTGTGTTTTCCCTGGTGTACACTCATCGTCAGGGACCCCATCATCACCATCGCCATCACCATCACCGTTATCATCATCGTCATCGTCGATCGGACAGTCGGGATTAACCTTTTCAAGACCCTCACACTCGCCCCAAGCAAATGAGCCATCACCATTCTTCGGCCAAACTCCGTCCGCTGTACACACAATGGTCTGGCTCCCTTCCAAGTCGCAACCATCACCATCTTTTTCTCCACATGAGCGCTGCATTGTGTCACCAGGCTCACACATATCATCGCCGGCGATCGTCAACCATCCCACATGATGTCCGACGGGTTCATCGAGCCACGGCATGGTCTCGTCACTAAATTCTTCGAAGTACGCGTCACCTATGTACATCTCCATTACATTTGAGTCAGGCTCGAGTGAGTCCGTAACATAATCATACCCTTCTTCGTCACCTACCATTGTGTAACTTCGCTCTTGGGTTTGATAGTCCGGATACCCCCATGGGTCACAGTACTCTTCTCCATCGTATTCATAGCAGTACTCAGAATACGTGCCATCCCATGTAATGATCTCTACTTTAAGAGTTTCTTCTACATTTTCAGCTAAGCGTCGAGCTCTGATAATGAAATCCGATCCGTTTGCGTTCGCCGACGACCGATTTCTCAGATATTCAGGAAGATAATAGTATGCGTATCCGCCGCCGCCATCACCATACGAGAGATACTCAGCCTCGTCTTCGCTGTACCCCTGATCTAGGCGATCAGCTTTTCGATCGGCGCGTTCACTGGCCACCCTACTCCTGTCGCTTGCAAGGTCCCCCTCTAGTTCATCTCTGGCATCTTCTAACGTAAGCTCATCCGAGAGCTGAATATCACTGAAACCACTATGAGAACTCCAAACACAGTTTCCCCAAACACATGAGGAACCGGAGTGCTCTCCTGAAAATCTGCGTCGAGTTTCAGTTTCAATACGATCATTTTCTTCATCTATATCGCTATGCCCCTCTCCTATATACACACCATTGTACATAGGTGCGGTGTCGTTAGTGGTACCTGAGTCTATAACTTCACCTCGACTTATGCGTTCCCAAGAACAGGATATGTCAAGTTTGCCTTCTTCAAGATCCTGCCCTACATCACTACAATCCGATTCCCTTACACCCGTTCCTCCATACGATTTTTTAAAAACATCGTAACTACCAGAACCGGACACATTCGTAATCACACACCTATCTTCCTCTTCATCGAAACTCCACTCCCGAGTAAGATTACCTGAGTGAGTTCCTTCCCGAGACCCATCAGCCCACGACCTTTCAAACGTATCCGAACCGGATTTAGCTTCTGTCTGAAACAATCGCCGACTGTCTTCTCCGTCAACCTCAAAACCGTTACGCCCACAAAATGTCGGTCTGGCGTTATACGGATCATGCCTGAAGCTCACAGTGGGACGAGGGATCGCGATGTTCTTAATATCGATCGTCACATCATAACGACCGATATTAGGAGGAAGTCCGTAAATAGAACCTCGAGGAGCCCGGTACTTCCAAAGACCACCGTACGTGCTGTAACGATCGAACTCTTCGTTTACATACCTGCTTTCGCTCGGCACGTACATACCTTTCCCTTCCACCTCAACTCGCTGGCCTGCGCCGCCAGATATCGGAGGCCGCTCGATGAAGACCCGTATGGCCGTAGTTTGATCGCCCGATAAATGAACGGTTTTACTTGGAGCAACATCAACCACCTCGATCGGGATCAGGTTTACTCCAAGAGGATACTCGAGCTCAAAGAACATTCTATACGCTGACCCATGATCAGCGAAAACAAAAGAGTAAGAAACCGCGAAAACAACAAGGATCCCGAGTCCAGCCATCGTTTTTTTGAGACCACGACGCAGTAAAGCCAGGAGAGTAAGAGCAAAGAGTAGTCCTGCCAGAACAACAGCGGTCCAAAAAATAAATAGCCAATAGCTTCCATTAAGTCCTTCGCCGGTAGAAGAAGAAAGGTCTACGCTTTTCTCACCAATAACTGATCCGTCCTTATAGATCTTTAGTTGTACACTATTTGCGGTGGCGAGTTCAGTTACCGGAACATCAAGCTCCATCAACCCCTGTCCTGAAAGATCCAGACTCTCAAATGTCTCTTCATGTACCACATTTTTACTTTCATCAAATAAAACAAGTGTGGCGGCAACCGAGCTTACGTCCCCGTGATCATCGGGATATACAGGGTTGTTATTATCATCTACGATAATAACTGACCCCGGTCTGCCAATATCTGCAGGAGGTCCTTCATACACAGCGGTCACTATCCCACTTCCGGAAGTCGATATGTCTTCCTTGTTTGACCCAAGTAAATGAAGTGTCACGAAATCACCTCGCACAATATACCGAAAATTAACCGCCGGGGAACGAACTTCGCCCGTCTTGGCATCAACAAATCTTAATTCACCGGCATACACCCCAGACTCATAGAGATCTCCTCCGTTGAGCTGAGAGGTTGGCAGCTCATACAAGTATGAATAACTATCACCTGAGGAAACTGTTATTGAGTCACGGGTGGTGGTATGCGGGTCGCCGGCTGGGTGAACATCATACAGCCGTATTTCTGGAACAACCTCGATAGACTCATCGTATGGATTGTGTATTGACCCCTCTATGGCAGGTCGGTCACCTCGTGACTGGTACACGCTCGGTATATCAAAAATGTCATATTCTGAAACCCTGTTTCCCGGATGACGCACAACTAATGACGCACTCTCTGCTGGAAGCAGGGAGTTCTCCCCGTCAACAATGATGTTCTGCTCTGCATATGAGCGCACCTGCCCGCTCGGGAGTGCCGCGAGAACCGAGAGAACGACCTGATCGCCGGCAACATGCCGGGGAAGTTTATATGAGAAAGAGATCGTTTTACTCTCATTCGGACTCAAAGAAATCGGCTTACTTGAAACATATTCGATGACCGAGTGTCCTACCCCTTCCACAGGAGCTTCAATGCCCACGTAGTACACTGCGTCTGGAATTGAAAATGAGTTGGGATTTTCTACAACCAATGACCCTTCGATCGTATCGCCGGAAGCGAACGTATTTGTAGGTAAGGGCTCAATAGCAACTTCCAAACCTGGAAGCGATTCGGCACTCTCGCTTTCTGATACCTGTCCGTACACCGGTAGCGTAACGGTGATAAGCGTGATCACCGCAAGAGCAAGACTGATCAAAACAATATTCAGTCGAAAAAGAGAAGCGAGGGAGTTCATGGTTATATATTTAAATGTAAATAAACGAAAGTCTTTGATTAGTATACTAGTAGTATAACTTACCTCTTAAGGAGCGCACGATAAGCTGTCCACACATAGGCGCCACGAGAGACGCTGTCCAGTCATAGTACGAGCAACCACCCTTTACTTCTTGATGTATACGTTGTTTTATTATAAACTACGATCGGCACCAATATAGATCTTTCTCAAAAAAGGAGCGTGCGATGAACCAGAGTCAATGGAGTGTACTGATATTGCTAATGATGATCATTGCTATACCGCCTACTACGTACGGTCAACAGCAACCAGAAGTGATCGACGGACGCAGGTATGTCCGAAGAAATCCGGACTTTATTCCCACCCTTCTTGTCAACGACCCTCAACGGATACAAGGGTACGTGGATATCCAACTTATTGGGGTTAGCGATGACAGGTTTTCTGACAATCCGGTGTACGGACATCCTATTGCCGATAAAGATATTCGCGAAATGGTCGAGCGGATATTTATTCAGGCAGGCATTGCTGTAAATTGGCTTCCACCGAAGAAATGGAACCACTCCCCGATCGAACACCGAGACATTGACCCATTCGAAAACTCGATCGAATTCTTTCAACTCGCGGATCGACACGGAGAACGTCATCCAAGAGACACCGTGCTGCACTGGTACGTCATCGATCACTGGGACGACCACCCCGAACGATGGGGTGCGGCAAGACACGCTATCAGTCCGCCGGAAAGCCCGATCAAGGGTATCGTGTACCATGTGGACATAGAAAACCACCTCAACAGACATCCTGGCGCAACAGACATGAGGCGCGAACGCATGATCATTGCCCGCGCACTTGCCCAAGGACTATGCTTCGTTATGGGGCTCGAACCGTACAAAAAACCGGAGGACCCTGATAATGAAAGCTGGAGGGACAACCTTGAGCAAAACCTGATGGGGGTGCGTCCGGCAAGTTATATGTTGGCAAGCTACATGCTTGTGAACGGAAGACCGCCACGACCTCACGAGATGGAGCGCACAGAAAACGGTGTACCCAAAATTTTTGCCAACCCGGAGATATTTGCCAAAATTGAAGAAGAGCAAGCAGGAAAACTTCGGGAAAGTGAACTCGTACGCCCGGCTCAATGAAATTCGCAAGCACCTCACCCCCCCCGCTTATTCTTCGGAATAAGCGGGTTTTTTATACTCGATCATTTTCATCGATCTAACACGTCACACATCTCACCTCTTTTCCGTCACTTTCGAACGTCACCGTTCCAACTTTTGCTGTTTGCACCACTTCGATCCCGAACTGTGCCAGCCGATCAAGAACCTCCTGGTGCGGATGCCCATAACTATTATCTTCTCCCGCCGAGATCACAGCGTATTCCGGCTGACTCCAGCCAAGCCAGGACAGGGCTGTTGAGGTGTCCGAGCCGTGGTGGCCGACCTTGAGTACGTTGCTTTTAATATTTTCCCGGTAGGTGCGGGCAATATATCTCTCTACCACCTTGGGCGCATCGCCGGAGAGGAGAAACGCCGTATCTCCATACACCAACCGCCCTACGATCGAGGCGTCATTGGGGTCCATACCCTCAGGGTCGACCGGCGGGAACAGCACATCGAAATGAACCCGGGGCGAAAGACGAATGCTATCGCCGGATCGAAGCTCGCGCACCCGCACGTTCTGCACCTCTGCGTCGTTCAACAAAGCATCATCAAGTGAACTTTCACTTGAAACTCCTGAGTGTAAAAGAGACCCAACCGAGTAGCGACCGATCACTGCCGGTAAACCACCAATATGGTCAGCGTCCGGATGGGTTGCTAATACAACATTGATCGACCGGTCCCAGAACGGCATCGCCCCACTCAGACCGTGTGTTACTCGCACGCTTCTGCTGCCGTCTATCAACATTTGATTACCGTTCGGAGCTTCAATATAGATGGCATCACCTTGGCCGACATCGAGAAAGGAAACAACGAGCGTATCTTTTGTAGATTCATTGAATAAAACATAATATAAAAATGCGGTGAGAACGATCAGTGCTATCGTCACAATAATGAGCGGATTCTCTTTCAGCAAGGACGCACTTTCTTTTCGGGGCATGTTCATATTGTATCACCGGCAGACACACAGGGATCATGTCTATTGATAAAAGATCGTATATGCTATAAACATATAAGTTCGAAAGTGCCAGTTCACTCGTAGTAACCCACACTACCCCTAAGGAGGTGTGCAATGCGTTATGTTGCTCTTTTTATTATGCTCCTTGGCATTGGTATCCAAAGCAGCTGCACCACCACGACGCTGTATATTGCCCCGGCGCAGGAACGCAACCGTCACGCGAATCGTGCGTATGCAACCGTGATCATCCGCAGCGACGACGGAAACGCTACCGGGGTCTGCATCACACCGACCCACATCCTCTCGTGCGCGCACGTTATTGGAGAGCGAGACACGATCGAGATCGAGTATCACAGTGGTGAGCGAGTAGAAGCAAAGGTCGTTCACACAAACACCGAGGACGACCTCGCGCTTCTCTCAACGCCCGGCAGGATACATCCGTTCTATGCCCGGACGATCGGCGAGCTCCCGGCGAATGGAACAGAGGTGTATACCGTTGGTCACCCTCGCCCTGTTAGATTCGGCTACAGCGCGGGAACGCTTATGCGCGCGACCAACAGCGAGATGCTTATCAGTACGTACTCGAACAAAGGTGCCTCCGGAAGTGGTGTGTGGCACGAGGATCGTCTTATCGGAATACTGTACGGAAGCTCGTTCTTTGCCGGTACTACTATCCGAGAGGGCTCGCTCTGCACACCGTCGTCAGCTATCATCCGTTTTCTTGAGCACGCGCAAAAGAATGGAATGGTTTCACCGACAGCGTTCGATGCTCTTTTGTCAAAATAACTACCCGAGCAACCTGATCGTACACACTCACGCCTTGCGCGTGAGTGTTTTATGTAATCTCTATTTCATACTCATACCATTACTCTTGACACTGGATAACAAAGATGATATAAAACACTCAGAGGCACGATGAATCGTGCTCAACCAGTACCCTTTTACTCCGGGAAAGGTAGTGTTATGAGACCCGTATACATTCTCATTGTCGAGGATCACCAAGCTGTACGCGAGGCAATGACCGACGGGCTGACCAGAGCCGGCTTCACCGTGCGAGGTGCATCTACGATCGAAGAGGCGCGAACGCTACTCTTTACCGACAAACTCCCCTTTACGGCGATCGCGCTTGATCACAAGATCGGCTCCGACAACACAGAAACATTCGTCAGGGAGGTCCGTGAAAGCGGTTTCACCGGCCTCATCCTGGGAATGAGCCTCGAGATGGAGTTATCGATCAGGATCGAACGCGCCGCGTATCAAGCCGGCGGAGAAGGACACACGCTTTCCGTTGAAAAACTCGAAGCGGTCGACGTGTTGCGTAAGATCCTTGCTCCATGCCAAGACGAATAACGTTCAAGATCAGTTGTACCGCCCGCCACCTTTCAGGTGCCGGGCGGTTTTTTGTTTAAAGGGTTACCTTCGTAATCTAACCTGATACAATTGGGTCATTACGTGTATTATCCCTAACCCTACTCCTTATGCCCCACTATAAAGAACAATCATTTAATTTACCCGATGAATTTCACGGGAAGCTTTCACGCAAAAGTGTTGACGAACACCTCAAACTCTACGGCGGATACGTCAAGCACACGAATACCATACTTGAAAAAGTTGAGGAACTTGAGCGAGACGACCTGGAGGGCAACAAATTTACGATCGAGTCACTTCGACGCCGACTCGGATTTGAATTCGACGGCATGCGCAATCACGAGATCTACTTTGCCCAACTCGAGGACGGACCACAAGAACTCACCGACGACAGCAAGCTAAAGAATGCGATCAGCTCGTACCATGAAGACTTCGATACCTGGCTCGCGGACTTTAAACAGATGGCGAAGACGCGTGGTATCGGTTGGGCCGTACTCTACTACGACCAACACGCCGACCAGCTTTTGAACGTATGGGTGGACGAGCAACACCTTGGACACCTCACTGGAGTCGAGCCGATCCTAATGCTCGATATGTGGGAGCACTCGTTCGTCTTTGACTACCAACCGTCCGGAAAAGGTGAATATATCGATGACTTCTTTGCTAACCTAAACTGGTCAGTTATAGAAGAAAACTTTGCGAATGCAAAGAAATAGTATTTATGCTCAATGTTTAGAAAGCCCGCTCGGCCTTGCCGGACGGTTTTCTGTTTTCTAATGTCGCAACCTCTAGGAAAGTCGATCTGCCAACGACGACATACCGAGCTTGAGTTGACCGCGGCTATATAAGTAAATACACCACACACCAAAAAGCAGGTAGACACCGATCGGTATCCAGATCGATATCGGCGGCACGGTAACATGAGAGAGTGGCAGCGCGTTGAACGTTTCCACGACAAACAATACGTAGCTAAGAAAAACATACGCGAGACCGGCAACCGGCAGCGCGAGCACAGGTGAAACCATTCCAGCCAACCCGGCAAGAAAACTAAACAGCATTGCTCCGGCGACTGCCGGAAGCGCCAATAAGTTCACGGGTATAGAAACAAACGAAAGGGAGCCGGTCATATAAATAAGGAGCGGCCACACCCCGAACTGCGTAGCGATAGTCGCTGTCGCGATCTCCCGCAAGCCCAGCGTCTGTGGAACAAACCACAGCCACCGCTCGACAACCGAACCCAACAAGACCAGTCCAAGTGTTGCCAGTGCAGAAAGTTGAAAGGAAGGATCGTGAAGAAGTATCATCGGATTGATAAACACCATCACCATTGCCGCGAGCACAAGCGCCCGAAGTGCATGCGAGTGATGTCCGGAGAGATGAGCCACAACAACCAGCGCCGCCATGATCGACGCACGCACTACCGTTGCTCCCCCGCCGACCATAATGGCAAATAAAATAATACCGCAGACACCGGCGAGTGATCGCCATCGTAAACCCACCCGCGCATGTTTAAGAAATGAAATAAGCGCGACCGCGATCAGTGTTACATGAAATCCTGAAAGCACTACTATGTGTACCAGTCCGGTGTCGCGGAACAACTGCTCCACCTCATCGTTTAGTGTGTCACGAGCGCCCACCAACATACTGTTGGCAAGCGATGCGTGCGGATCAGGAAGTACACGTGTAACACCGCTCATGAACGTATGCTTTATAAAAAGAAGAGAGGCGACAACAACATTTTTTTCATCTGAACCAATACGCTCGATCCGCGGAAAATACATCACGTGGAAGATACTGTCTTTTGCAAGAAACGTATCGTACTTAAATACCCGACCGGTATCTGTCTCGAACGGTTCGGGTGCTCGAAGCTCTCCGATTATCTTAAGGCGATCACCGTACGAATACGTTGAGTGAGACTGTGCGGAAACGCGTACCCGAGTCCCGGCCGGAACTTTCTTTATTTGGCCATCTTCTTGATGTAGTTGATCGATCGAAACTATGAGCGTCGAACTATTTCCACCTGCCACCACCTCTTCGTCCACCACGCCTGAGAGTACAACCTCATCACCAACCCACCTGTCGAGTTCTGACTCTTGGGACCACACGCTCATGAGTGTATACCGACCGACACCGATCGAGACGCACACAAGCAAAACGGCAACAACTAAAATTGCGGCACCCTCTGCACGCACAACCGTTCTTCGGTAAACCAGAACACCAAACGCGATCACCAAAAGTGCTCCGGCAAAATACCACGCAAACCCGGCCAGCGTCGCTACGGTAACACCGGTCAAAAATCCAACACAGCTTCCGTAAAACAAATACGCATTCATAAAATAAAAAACGCCGACAGGCGCTTAGTTCAATACTACCTTCATTTACCCGCCACTGATTTAAATTCAGTAATGATCTCTCTTTCATTTTCTGCCGAGACCGCCTTACGGAATTTTGCATTCTTTCCGTGCACGCGCTTTTTACATTCATCCCAACTCGAGTGTGTTTCTATCTCGCCATCCACCATTGAGACATATGAATATGTTTTCATGTTTTTTCGCGCGGAACCATTCTCAAAACCCTTGCCAGAACTCTTATCAAAACCCTTGTCAGAACTTTTACCTGCAAACATTTTTTTTCGCGCCAGCGCCTTTTCATCATGCGTAACATCAGTCAGGTCGATAGGGTACTCTTCGAGAGGGGCGGTAGCGAGCGATACTTTTTTATCATCAGCAAACTCAGTAGCTATCACGTCGGCTCGTTCATTTCCACCGATCCCGATGTGCCCGCCAACGTATTCCCACGTAACTTCGAAGTGCTCTGTGAGTCGAACAAGCTCGCGCCAGAGATCCTGATTCAAAACAGCTTTCTTGTTTTTTGTGCGCCAGTCATTTTTTTGCCATCCGGCAACCCAGCGCGTCACTCCGTTGATAAGATACTTAGAGTCAGTGCGTACCACTATTTTATATTCCGCATCGCGAAGCTTCGCACTCGACTCAATAAAACGCAGTCCTTCGATAGCCGCGGTCAATTCCATTCGGTTATTTGTTGTTTCCTCTTCACGTCCACCAAGTTCCGCTACGTGCGTATCATTGTGTTCGGCCGATCTGTCTGCGCCTGTCCGCGCCCGTCCGCGCGGGCGGGCAGGAAACATTACGATCGCACCCCATCCACCCGGACCGGGGTTCCCGCGCGATGATCCGTCGGTAAAAATTATAATTTGTTGTTCCATATAATTATTGTATATCAACTATGCGAAGACGTAGTTCGGGTCGACCGCGGAAATACGATCGCTCCATCGATGCGATAAGTGTGACCGGTTGATCCTTACGAATGTTCGCTGAGTAATCGTCAGCCGAAGCGAAGAATCCGATAGCCTTCACTTCTCGTCCGGTCGACGTGTGGAACACCAGCTCAAGATGATTGTTCTGCTTACCAAACGAGCGGACCCGTCGAATAATAATGTTCGGAAATCGAAATGTCGGCTTGGCATTACCAACCCCGAACGGCGCGAGCTGACTTAGTTCACTGTAGACCTCATCGGTGACATCATCAAGCGTCAGGTCGGTATCGATCAGTTCAGTCGCCGGATTCAACTCCTCCTCGCCAACTGCCTTCGCTGCGTCGATAAGCGCATCTTCGAGCATATGGATCTTCTCGTGAGAGACCGCGAACCCGCCTGCCTGCTGATGACCGCCGTAGGCGTCGAGTACACTACGCGCTTTCTCCATCACCTTGACCAGATCGACACGGCCGTTTGAACGAGCCGAACCTTTGAGCGCTTCGCGTCCGTCCCGTCCCCACAAAAACACCGGACGGTCATATTCCTCGGCGAGCGCGTTTGCCGCAAGTCCTAAGAGTGACGGCTTCCACTCCGGATCACCCGCCACGATAACCTCCTTCGCTCCGTTGCTGTTGTTCTTTTTTAGTTTCTGTTTGATCGCCTTGGCCATCGAGGCGACCACGCCTTTGCGCTCGTCATTGATCTCGTTGAGATGTTTGACCGCACTGTCGGCAACACTCTGATCCCGTGTCGAGAGAAACGTAAACGCATCCATCGGCACACCCATTCGCGAGGCGGCATTGATCCGCGGGGAGATCATAAAACCGATATCGTCTTCGCTTAAGTGTTGCTGATTCATTTTCAAAACGCGGATCATTTTTTGCAGACCCGGACGACGTGATCGCTGCAGCACCTTCAGACCATAGCTGGCAAAGACACGATTCTCACCGACGAGCGGCACCATGTCCGAGAGCGTCGCTAGTCCGACCATGTCCAGATACCACTTCTCTCTTCCTTCGGTCACACCAAAGTTTCGTGTTGCGAGTACACCCTGCACCAACTTAAAAATAACGCCGGATCCGCAAAGTTCTTTGAATGGATAGTTACACTTTTTTTGCTTTGGATCCAACGTCGCGACCGTGTCCGGCTCTTTTCCATTCGGCTCGTGGTGATCAGTAATGATCACATCGATTCCGTGCTCGCGCGCGCGAGCAACTTCATCGACGTCAGCGATCCCGCAGTCGATCGTAATAAGAAGTTGCACACCGTCTTTCTCAAACTGATCGATCGCATCAAGATGCACCCCGAACCCCTCGTCATGTCGATGTGGAATATAATTTGTAAAATTCTCAAACCCGATCTCTTTGAAAAAGTCATGCAGTACGACCGCGCCGGGAATACCGTCTGCGTCGAAGTCGCTGTAGATCAGCACCTTCTCATTGTTGTCTATCGCCTGAAGCACTCGCTCGACCGCCTCCTTCATCCCCAACATTAAGAATGGATCATGAATGTGCTCGTCGTAGTTCGGCTTCAGGAACCGCTCGGCATCCTCGGGTGTCGTGATCCCGCGGCGTTGAAGCAAATGATTGATCAGCGGCGAGTGGTGGAGTGCAGCGGTAACGGTATCTTCGGACACTTCTTTTGCGTCATCAGCAGTGAGTTTGATCATTGCCGGTATGATATCATGAAGCCATCTATGACAAACGACAAACAAACAAATTGTACTTTCTGTAAAATTGTTGCCGGTGACGTGCCGGCTGAAAAGATTTATGAAGACGAGCATTTTCTCGCCTTTCTTGATATCAACCCGCAGGCGCCGGGGCACGCGCAGGTGATACCAAAAGAACACTACCGCTGGGTCTGGGACCTGCCCGCCGAAAAAGACACGCTCGAAAATGCGGGAGATTATTTTCGTGTAGCACAGAAGATCGCCAAAGCACAACAGAAAGCTTTCAGCACAGAATGGATCCTTTCAAAAATTGTCGGCGACGAAGTTCCCCACGCCCACATCTGGGTCTTCCCCGGTGACGCAAAAGGAGGCAAGCAAGACATCGCGGAGAACGCCGAGAAGATCCGCCAAGCACTCGAATGATACGAATCGAACCTCCGCTACCAAAGATCTAAGTGAACACCTCACACCTATTTAGTTAACTAAATAGGTGTGAGGTGTTTTAAAAAACCGCAGGTATTGCTACCGACGGTTTTGTGGTTTTGGTCTTCGTTCTCCTCACTGAATGATCAAGCCCACCTAGCTCCTGCCACACGACTACTCGCCGTCAATAAACTTGAGTCGGCGAGAGAGGTTCCTGATCCTGGAAAGAACTTCGTCGATCTCTTTGATCATTTCCGCAAGCGGAGCAGCTTGGTCATGCTTCTTCTGTTTCACGAACTCGTCTTTTCGTTTGCCGATCTCGTTTCGCTTTTCTTCGAGACCTTTTATAAGTTCGGCGACCGAAGTGTTATCTGCCCAGCGAGCGAATGCTTCTACCGCTTCGTTTGTCGGTTGATCTGCCTGAGTCATCACGCTACTCCTTGTTTGAGAATTATATGAGAACTCCGTATAGCCTTCCGTAAATACTATATAACTTTATATGAATAGTGTCAATCTTCTTTGATCACCCCTTTATAAATGGCTCACATTGCTTGTGAGCCATTAAAATGCACCATGTAAACGAAATGGAGAAATTACGTACGCTTCAGCGCCTCGATCCCAGGCAGGGTTTCATGGGCTAAAAAGTCTAGCATCGCCCCGCCACCGGTAGAGACAAAATCAAACTGATCCAACATATCCAGCTCCTCGATCGCAGCCAATGTGTCACCGCCGCCGACAATTGTTTCCGCCGGAGAGTCCGCTACCGCTTTCGCCAGAGAGAGCGTACCGTCTTTAAATCCGCTCTCGTAATCTCCCAGCGGCCCGTTCCAGAGCACGAACGCCGCGCCAAGCAGTTTCTCACGAATATTCTCGATCGTCTTCGGGCCTGCATCCATTATCTTGTTGGACGGACCAACCTCTCCTGCTTTTATAACTTCAGTCGTCTCTATCACCACGTCTTCGGGAAGCAGTACTTTGTCGCTGCTCACGATAGCATCAAGCCCATGGTCCACACCTGAGACCACTGACTCGCCTACTTCTAATCCCTGCGCCTGGAACACATCATTCGCCAGCGCTCCGCCCAGAAACACCGTGTTTGCTTTATCCAAAAATTTCTTAAGGAGCGGTAATTTCGTATCAAACTTAGCTCCGCCCAACAGAAACACGAACGGTCGCGACGGATGAAATGCGTCAGAGAGATTTTCTATCTCCTCGATGAGCCGGAAACCCGCATAGCCGGGCAGCAGCTTTGGTACCCCGACAACAGAAGCATGTTCGCGATGCGAGACAGAAAACGCTTCGTTCACATAGACATCAGCGAGTGAGGCAAGATCACGAGCAAATGCCTCGCCGTTCTCCTTCTCCTCTTTATGTAGACGAAGGTTCTCAAGCAAAAGTACATCGCCATTTTGCATCTTCTGAACTTCATCGAACACTTCACCACCAACACAACCCCCAACAAACGTCAGGTCGAATAGGTAATGTTTTACATACCGCGCTACCGGCTCAAGACTATTTCCCTCTTTGCTCTTAAAGTGACTGGCTAGAATCACCTTCGCGCCGGCGTCTCGCAGATACTCAATGGTCTTTCTCTCCTTCTCGATCCGGTAGGTATCCTGCACTACTCCACCCTTGACCGGCACATTAAAATCAACGCGGCAAAACACCCGCTTTCCGGCAAGGTCTTCTATTTGCTCTACTGAGGGAAGCTCTATCATACTAAAACTATCACGCTAAAAACTAATACAAACACTGAACGACATACGCAACGCAAATATTAGCGTTTGGATGCGATCCGTTTCACAGCTTTAACGATCGTCGCAAACTGTTGCGGCTCCCGACTTGCTCGTCCCGGCAGAACACCGTCCACTTCACCGTTCTCCATTATATCCTCAATGTTATGCGCGTTAACCGAACCGCCATAAATGATACGAGGTCGATCAGCATACCGTTGAGAGTATTTGCGCGCGAGCGCTCGACGAATGAATACCACCATCTCGTGTATCGCCGTGCTCTCCATTGCTTCTTTGGCTCCGATCGCCCAGATAGGTTCGTACGCTATTGTTAACTGACCGAGATATTTAGCACTAACGCCTTCAAGCGATGACAGGATCTGATCTTCAAGCCACTGGAGATACTGACCATCCTCATCACGCTCATGCTCGCCGACACACAACACCACATCCAGATCTTCCTTGAGTGCATACGCAACTTTTTGAGCGATCTGTTCACTGGTCTCACCCATTGCCCGGCGCTCTGAATGACCAACGACAACATGACTCACATTATATTCCGACAGCATCGAAGCAGATACTTCACCGGTATATGACCCGCTGGGTTTAAAAAAAACGTTCTGTGCACCGAGACCGATCTTTCGCGATCGACCGCGCTCGTCAGAGATCGCCGGCAAGTGAATGAATGTTGGGCACAGCACAACATCAACTCCGGAAGTCGATTCAAGCTCCTTGTGTACAGCTCGATAAATAGCCAGCGCCGACTCCACGGACTCCGGATTCATTTTCCAATTTCCAACAACGAGTGGATTGTGTTTTGACATTATCGTGAGTATAGCACACACAAAATGAAGACAGTATCAATTTTCTATTCGTTGAATTTTAGTGTTTGCAGTGCGATAATAAAAATTATGTCACGAAACACTGATGGGTTTTCGCTCCTTGAGATCATTGTTGCGATAGCGATCATTGGTATTATAACCGCGATCTCTGTAGCTGTTTTCGTAAACCTTCATAACACTGAGGCGCTACGCCGTGATGCTTCGTCTATCTCCTCTCTTCTTGAAACCGCACGCGTCCACTCCCTTTCGTCAAAAAACAACGAGCCATACGGGGTTTATATAGAAGACAACGAAAGTATGGTGTTCAGTGGAAGCACCTTCGATCCAAATAATGTTATCACCCGTGCATCACTTCACTCAACTGTACAGTTCGACGAGATAACACTTACAAACAGCACCTCTACTGTTCTCTTTGATAAAATAACCGGAGCTACCGACAATCACGGTGTTATTGTGCTCGAGTCCGTACGTCGAGCAGCTAGCTCAACAGTATCTATTGAACCGACAGGCTCAATTACCACCGACTTCTAACGCCTTATGAAATACACCCGCGGCATCAGTTTTATTGAAGTTATTATCGCCAGTGCGATCATTGTTTTGATCATTACCGGCGTGATCTCTGCGTATTCACTATGGATCAGCGAACACCAGGTCAGCGCCGAACGAGTCAAAAACGCAATACTACTGGAAGAGGGTCTGGAAGCGGTACGCAGTATCCGTGACAAAGACTGGAGTGCGCTAGCCGATCTTTCAATAACCGACACTCATTATCTAACCTTTTCTACAACAACAAGCGAATGGCAAACCACGACTGAGCCGGAATGGATAGACGGTGTCTACAAACGCTGGTTTGAGGTCGATGATGTTTCCCGCGACAATGACGATCGGATAACTGAAAGTGGCGGGTCAAACGATCCTGGAACTAAGCAGATAACGGTCTACGCCGCCTGGAACGACAGAACCGGCACAACGACCACAATGGTGAGTGCTTATTTCACTAACCTGTTTGAAAATTAACCGGTCATGCATATACGAAATAATACAAAATCACAGAAAGAACGAGGGTTCTTCCCGGCTAATGCAAAGCAGTCAAAAGCCCGCTTTCGTTCTGTTCGAACCTGCCTGCCGGCAGGCGGGCGCCGTCTGAGGAAAAGCACTTCTTCGACTGGTTTCACTCTGATCGAAACGGTGTTTTATATCCTTTTGCTGGTTGTGCTCTTCTCTATTATCGTTCAAACACTTCTTACCATCACCGGCACATTCCAGAAGGTAGAGGAAACCACTACAATTAATCGCTCCGCTATTTTTGGCATTGAACGGATCATGCGCGAGACACGGAACGCTAATGAGATTCTGGAAGGCCAAAGCATCTTCAACGCAAGCTCGAGTGTTCTCGTGCTCGGCAGTTCAAACGATAGCGGCGCAAGTGTTGCCAGGAAATTCAGTTTAGAGAACGAGCAGATCCGCATGGCAATAAATGGCGTAGACCAAGGAAGTCTTACGCCGGATGACGTCAAAGTGACCCAACTCCTCTTCCACCACATCCAAAACAGCACTTCTTCAGAAGCAGTACGCATGGAAGTAACCATGGTGCCTACAAACAATTCAACAAGCAGCGCCGTTACTTTTTATAACACCGCCGTCGTTCGCGGCACCTACAGCAACTAGTGTATGAAACATCTTCCAACACAGCAGCGAGTTAACACGCAATCCGGGCAAACTCTCTTTGTAGCGACTATATTTTTCTTAGTTATTTCGCTTCTGGTTATTCTCGGCGTTGCTGATCCGATCATGCGCCATCTTTCTAATACGATCGAAACCCGTGATTCAAAAACAAGTTTCTACTTAGCCGAATCACTCCAGGAAGATGTGGTCTATCGTATTAAAAACGGCATGAATGTAGAAGATACAGAATTTTTATCACTCAATGGTCACACCGCGACCGCTGAAATAACAAACATACTTAACGGTAAAAGTATTCGCTCTACAGGTAACGTAAATTCTATCAACCGAAACGTAGAAACAATGATCCTTCTTGGCGACGGTATTGCCTTCAACTTCGGTATTCAATCAGATTCCGGCGGCATTATCCTCAAAAATAGCGCGTCAGTTGTCGGTAACGCGTTCTCCAACGGCACGATCGAAGGTGCAGGCAATATGATCTACGGATCAGCCATATCGGCCGGACCAGACGGCTTGATTGATGATATTCACGCCACCGGCACAATATACGCCCATACCATTAAGGATGCCTGGACCGAGAAAGATGCGTTCTTTTTTTCCGACAGCACTATCTCGAACACAACTGTCGAAGGTACGCGATACCCCGACAGCGAAGACCAAGCAACCTCAACCCTTCCCATCAGCGATGAGCAGATCGAAAAATGGAAAGACGGCGCGGTAGAAGGAGGTGTGAATGATTGCGGCGGAGAATCCTCGTACCAGATCAAAAGCGATGAAACTATCGGGCCAATAAAATTTGAATGCGATCTGCAAGTACAAGGTGGGGGCACAGTCGTTACTATTGGTGGACCTGTCTGGGTAGAAGGCGACATTACCGTGCAGAACAGTGCGATATTTCGTATCGATACCGATCTAGACAACAAGAGCGTCGCTATCATAGCGGACTATCCGTCTGACCCAACAAGCAAGGGCACGATCGATCTGCAGAACAACACTGAGTTCGAAGGGACCGGGGAAGAGGGTTCGTACATACTCTTCGTCTCCCAAAACAGCAGTGCGGAAGAAGGTGGTGGAACAGAAGCGATCAAGATCCAAAACTCAGCCGTGGGTGACCTTCTTTTATACGCCGGTCACGGCAAGGTTGTACTCCAAAACAACGTCAGCTTACGGGAAGTGACCGCCTACCTAATAGAAGCTCAAAACTCAGCCGAGGTAATTTACGAAACCGGTATGGCGAACTTGCTCTTTGACTCGGGCCCTGCCGGTGGATATGAGATCAGTTCATGGCGGGAGGTGGAGTAGGTAGGTTATTGGTATTAGGTTATAAGTTATAGAACACCGGCCACCAAAAGCGACCGGTGTTCCTCTATAAGCTACAAGCTATCATCTATAAGCTGGCCTTAACCTTATATCGCATCCACCAATGAGTACATCGGCGTGAGCATCGCAAAAGCAAAGAGACCCACCGCAACACCCATGATGATCATCAGGATCGGCTCGATCACCGTTGAGAGGTTTTTAGTTTTCTGCGACACCTCTTCTTCATAATACTCAGCGGTATTCTGAAAGATATCGGCTATCTTACCTGTTTCCTCGCCCACGCTTGCCATCTCCGAAACAAAAATAGGGTACAGGTCTTCGTATTTTGAAAACACGCCGGATATCGGTTTTCCTTGTTCGACCTCCTTCTCTGCATATGCAAGTGCATCTTTATAATAAGTATTCTGCACAACGTCCTTGGTGATCCCGATCGCCACAACATAGTCAACACCTGAGGAAAGCAGTGAAGCAAGTGTTCGTGTGGTTCGAGATGAATTAATCTGCTTCACGACCCCACTAATACCGGGAACATGAAGAAGTGTGAAATCAACAGTGCGGTGTCCTACATCCGTACGCAAAAACCAGATCGCTGTACCGATAAAAGCAAAAAGCCCGACAATGTTCAATATCCAGAAATCGCGCAGAAAATCACTTACCCCTATAATGAGTCGCGTCGAGAGAGGAAGATCGACATTCAGATTTTCGAATGTGTTTGTCAGCGTCGGCACGATGTAAACCATAGCAAGGATACCGATCGCGAGCATAAGCGTAATAATTACAGCCGGATAGATCATTGCGCCTCGAACTTTTTTCGTAAGTGCGTACGCCCGATCCATCTGCTCGCTAATCGTTTTCAACGACTCGGAAAGCGTTCCGGACTCTTCTCCTGATTTAACCATGGAGATGAACAGGCTTGAAAAGACTTTCGGGTGCTTTTCGAGCGCCTCGTACAGCTGCTTTCCGGAACCGATATCGGCCTCGATCTCACTGATGATCTTTTTGAAACGTGCATTTGATGACTGTCGACGAAGCACAGAAAGAGCACGGGAAAGAGAAAGGCCGGCGGTGCTCATTAACCCAAGATTGCGGGCAAATATAATAATGTTATGTGTGCTGATCGTCGACATCTCCCGACCTTTCTCGAGAAGATACCCCCACCACGACCCGCCGGAAGTAACCTCTTCGGCGTGGATCACTCTCGACCCGCTCGTCTTCATGGACTGATACAAACTGAATTTATCTTTCGCCTCACGCGTATCTTCGAAGACCGTTCCGTCTTTCTTTTTTGCTTTGAATGTATATGTAGGCATACCTTAACCTTGTTACTCAGAAACAACACGCAGCACCTCCTCGATCGTTGTATTCCCCTGCGCCGCCTTAAAAATTCCGTCTTCCATCATTGTCATCATTCCTTCGTCCTTGGCTTGTCGTTCGATCTTTATTGTACTTTCACCCTGCCGCACCAACTCCTTCACGCTCTCGGTCACATCAAGCACTTCGTAAATACCAAGTCGGCCGGAATAGCCGTCGTCCGACTCTTGAGAAGGCTTCGCTTTAAAGAACGGTATTTTGGTCCATTTTGGATCTCCACTGATCACTCCTTCTTCTTTGAGATAACGTTTCACGTGATCGAGGTCGACCAGCTCCGCGAGCTTGTCAACTTCGGATTGGGTAAGGAAATAATCTTGCTTCACGTCAGTCAGTTTACGCACCAGACGTTGGGCAACAATAACGTTCAAAGTTGAGGTGAGCAAGAACGGCTCAACTCCCATCTCGATAAGACGCGGAACGGCTCCGGCCGCTGAGTTCGTGTGCAGAGTTGAAAGCACAAGGTGTCCAGTCAGTGCAGCGTTAACCGCAAGCGAGGCGGTCTCGCCGTCGCGGATCTCACCGACCATAACAATGTCCGGGTCTTGCCGCACCAGCGCACGCAACCCCTTTGAAAACGTAAAACCAATATCGGGCTTTACCTGTGTCTGATTGATCCGCTCCATCTGATACTCTACCGGATCCTCGATGGTCGAGATGTTCACCTCGGGCTGATTCAAGATATCAAGCGCGGTGTAGAGCGTTGTGGTCTTTCCTGATCCGGTCGGTCCGGTGGTTAGAATCAGGCCGGTTGTCTCCTTGGTCGCTTTATGCAGTGCCTCAAGACCGACACCGTGGAAACCGAGAAACTCAAGCGTAAAGCCGGAGACGTTCTGTCGCAGAAGCCGCATCACTACCTTCTCACCGTACTGAGTCGGCAACGTGGAGACACGAAACGATACCTCCTCGCCGTTCATCTCGGTCTTGAATCGCCCGTCTTGCGGTAGGCGTTTCTCGTCAAGCTTCAGGTTTGACAACACCTTTACACGGGCAGCGACACTATTGGTCACCTCCTTTGGCAGAACCATCGCGTCACGCAAAATACCGTCAATACGGTACCTGACCAGCACTTGTTTATCCATTGGCTCGATATGAATATCCGAAGCATTTTGTAAAATAGCGTGCTTGAGAAGCGTTTCGACGATGCGCACCACCGGAACATCCTCAGCCAACTCTTTGAGCTCCTCCGCCGAAACATCATCGCCGTCGCCTGTGCCGTCCGGGTGAGTCTTCAGTTCATTAGCTTCTTTCTGAATAATGTCACCGAACTCTGCCTGCAGACTTTTTTGATACTGACGCAACGCGTTTTGGATCGATTCTTTGTCAGTCAAACGCGGCTTGATCTTGAAGCCGGTCTTTTTCTTTATAAAATCGATTGCGGTGAGATCTTCGGTATCGAGCATCGCCACTTCAAGCGCATTGTTTTTGTCATCTTTACTGTACGCGACAATATTGTGGTTGCGGGCGATCGGCTCAGGAACAATAGAAAGGATCTCGAAGTCCAGCTTCTCGTCTTTGAGATCAACGAACGGCATACCCATAATGTGGGCCTGGATCCGTCGAAAATCATTCTCGCTGACAGTGCCGTTGCTAATAAGGACATCGCCGAGCGACGCGTCTGTTTCCTTGGCTTTTTCCTCTGCCTCTTCAAGCTCATCTTTGGTGGCCAGCTCAAGGTCTAAAATGAACTCTTTTAATTGTTCAGAACCGACTTTCATAATTTTCAGTATATCACGCGCACCTCAACACGATGTGTGTATTAATGAGCAGACGACTCACTAAGATAACCTGTAGCAAAGAAATTTTAATACGTCACCCGCACAGCTCGCTCAACTGTCCGATCAGGATCAGCGTCGTTACTGCAATCGTTTCTTCCCAGTGACTCTACATCTGTTCTGATGCGCCCATCAGACATTTGTGTTTCGGTCACGGTAACTTGTTGTGCGCACGCTTCGGGTTCACTTAATAAACCAACGATCTTAAACGTAGTTATATCACACGTCCCCCCATCACATGCCACGTTTTCATCAACACTCATCTCTTTTACACCCCAGCTACTATCACTGCTGTTATCATTACATTCAATATCTCCCGTACTTCCATCTCCGACCTCATCCGGTGATGGAAACGCATCATGAAGCAGATCCCAGTACAGCGCACACTCAATGCCACTATCAGCCGCATAAAAAGCATACTGAGAATTCTCACCTATCGAGGTTAGCTGCAATTGGTTAAACGACATGCCAGAGACCGCAGCCGAAATAAACATAACCACCGCGACAACGATAATTGCAACCAAAAGGGAGACGCCGCTGTCTTGAGAATGTGTGCGATGTTGGAACATAATCATAATTAAGAACACTGCTTAGCTTCAGACGGCCAGTTAAATAATGTTTTGCGAAGCCTGAGATCTGCCCCGCGTGGGCCCTCTATCTCAACATGCACGACTGCTTCTTCGCCGGAGACTATACCCTCAATCCACACTTCACGGGAAAAAGGGGTTGGGTCCCAGCCACTATCATCATCATACACACCACTAACTGAATGCTTATAAAGCCTGGTGGTTATTGATTCATCAAACACAGCAACCTCTCGAGCGATCACTTCACCGCCGGTTTCTTGAAATACATCTATGCCGCACCGATCAGTTCCCGTACACTGATCAACACCGTCAAGCCACGAAGAGGCACTCGAATCACACGCATTATCCATTCTGATGTTCTCAACATGCTCAAAGGCATCCTGAGCGAGGAAAAACGCTACCACCCGATCCTTTGCCATGTTTGATGAGCGAATGCTGGTCTGAGCGGCGGAGTACGCCGAAACCAGCACGGTCAGCAAGATCGATATAGCTACCAGGGTTTCGATCAGTGTGAAGCCTTCCTGACCCTTGTTTTGTTTTAAGTTTATAAACCTACTCATATATTAATTATTACGAAATTCCCGCTGGGATACAGTGGTTTGCAGTGTAAAGTCCGTACTCTCGCCTTCTACTGTCGCCACACCATTTATCACCATCGTGACTCGCGGTTGTGTCATCGGAGAAGTTGCTGCACCTGTCACGAAAAAATAAAGACTTGAGATCTCGATCAACTGCGAGCTGATAGGTACCCATTCATCCATGCACACCCCTCCGGGAGCTGATTCGTCACCCTGGGAAACTTCTTCATTACATCGCTCGATTCTACTGTTTTGGAGACGATACGCGATATTCTTCCACGTACCATCAAGCTCAATAAAACGAACCGACATTGTACTGTCTCCGCCGGGACAAGGGCTACCGTCAATATTGTATTCCTCACTGTCACATGTGTACTTTTCACCAAACCGAATATCCCGGGTCATCGATTCCAACGTGTAGTTGAAGCCATTCATTACTACCTGAAGCGAATGCACCTTGCGATTCATATCGAGCATAGTTATCAGCCCGCCTAAAGCAATGGTCATTACAACCAAAAACAACGCAAGTGCCACCAAAAGCTCCACAAGTGTGAAGCCCTCGTTGCTCTTCTGTTGTTTTGGTGCGAAATACATATGCTAATTATTCTCTCGTCCCGTCGTGATCTGACCGGTCTGATTGATCTCTACGTATGCCTGACGTTCTTTAGGTGACTCAATAATAATACGCACCGCACCTCGCTCAGCACCACCCTCAAACCACAAACGAGCTTCGGGTCGCGGTCGCCGGAAAGTAACCGCAAATTCATCCTTGAGGATAACAGCTCCGTCAACGTCCTCGAAGCGGATAAACGTAAACCCGTTCTTAAGCATCTCTGTACTAATATGCTCTGTTGTATCATCGTATTCTCCGTCTGGCGTACCACCATTTGACTCGTCACCAAAATATATATATTGGGTAGGATCATTGAGATTAAAATACACCCCCCGTCCTTCTTGGAAAGAGCCGGAACCTGAATACTCCTGTACTGCCAACCCTTTCAATTGCGCCTCCCGCACTTTAAGCGCAACTTCTTCGGTCACGTTTGCTAGCTCTATAACATCACTGAACATTTTGTGGTTAAAGATCGCTACAGCGGTAATTATAAAGATCACACTGATAGAGACCGACAACTCAAGAAGGGTGAATCCTCTTTCGCTTCGTGAGCGAAAGTTCCGCGTCTGTTTTGAAGAGCGTCGTGCATTCATTACCTGCATTATATCAGCAATGCTGCACAAATGAGCGATTTGATGTGTTGATAGAACTATCGGTAACACCTTATGTAAGCTGATCCTGCGTACGTATGGGGGTTTGACAGAACACAAAAGTCCCGATACCATATATACGTGATAGGAGTTCGCCGGTTCGGCGAGCTTTATTTTTTACCCGCTTTTTACCCGCACGCACTTCGCCTGCCGGGAGAGTTGATCGAGTAGCTCAAATCTCCCGGCACAAGCGAAAATATCTAGTTATACATACTATGTTTGATCTAAAAGTAATCGGATCGGTTCTTGACCAGCTCGAAGAAGAGCGTGGCGTACCAAAAGAGAAGGTGATCGAAGCCATCGAGATGGCGCTGGCAACCGCGTACAAAAAAGAGTACGGAAAAAAAGGCCAGATCATAAACTCCACCTTTAACCCCCAAACCGGTGACGCCGAATTCTTTCAGGTAAAGATCGTTGTCGACGATGACCATGTTGTCTATCGCGGCGAGGACGGCACGCTTTCTGAAGAAGACAAGCAGCGAGTGGACGAGTCTGAAAATGACGAGGTTGTCATCTTCAACCCTGAGCAACACATCCTTCTTTCTGATGCTAAAAAAATGAAGAAAGAGGTTGCCGCCGGCGAGGAGATGTCCTTCCCGCTTGAGGAAAAAGGCGATTACGGCCGTATTGCGTCTCAGACTGCCAAGCAGGTCATCATCCAAAAGATCCGTGAGGCCGAGAAAAGCTCCGTACTTGAAGAATATGCCGGCCACACAAACGAAGTAGTGAGCGGTACTGTCCAGCGCGTCGAGCGAGGCAATATCTTTATCGAGCTTGGACGCGCGACCGGCCTTCTTCCGCGCGAAGAACAGATCCCGGGCGAGCGGTTCCGACAAGGTGAGAGGGTTCGCGCCTACCTCCTCTCTGTTGAAGAAAGCTCGCGCGGTGTATTCGTGAAACTTTCCCGTTCTCATCCGAAATTCTTAGAGAAACTTTTTGAAAGCGAAGCACCGGAACTGGCAAACGGCACGATAGTAGTAAAAGGTATTGCGCGAGAACCCGGTTCACGTACCAAGATCGCGGTTATGTCGACCGACGACTACATTGACCCAGTCGGTAGTTTAGTAGGACAGCGTGGTGTGCGCGTCTCAACTGTCATGAGCGAGCTTGGAGGCGAAAAGATCGATATTATCGAGTGGTCGGAAGAGCCGGCTCAATTTATTGAAGACGCTCTCTCCCCTGCCGAAGTGATCGAGGTCGTGGTAAATGAAGAAGAGCACCAAGCGAGCGTAGATGTGGCCGAAGACCAGCAATCACTCGCGATCGGTAAGGCCGGTCAAAACGTTCGTCTTGCCGCACGTCTCACCGGCTACAAGATCGATATCCGCTCTACGGAGGGCGAAGAGATCGCCGCGGCAAATGCGAATAAGGTCGAGATACACGATGAATCAGTCGAACCGACCGAAGACACACCGACCGCCCAGGAAGCTAAGGAGGCAACCGTAGACAGCGAACCGGTGCAAGAAAAGAGCGAGAGCGAAACCACAACCTCACCGTCGTCAGAAGACGATTCGGAGCCCCAAACTGAAGGCGTCGAGAGTCAAGAAAAGCCGTCCGAGGAAGGCGAAGAGGTGGCCGAAGGACCTGAAGACGAAAAAGAAGTCACTGAAACAACGGACGATGAGGTGAAAAATTCTTAAATCATTATTCGTAAATCATACATCTATTCTATGAACTTATGGCATGACATCTCCCTTGGAGACAACACCCCGGACGAGATCAACGTGATCATCGAAGTTCCAAAAGGGTCTCACAACAAATACGAGATCGATAAAGAAACCGGACTGATAGCGCTCGACCGGGCAAACTACTCGGACGCGCCATATCCGGTTGATTATGGTTTTTGTCCGCAAACCCTGTGGCACGATGACGACGCCTTGGATGTTATGGTACTTTCCACATATCCGATCGCTGTCGGCGTACTCGTGCCGGTCAGACCGATCGGCATCATGGAAATGACCGACGAAGGCGATAACGACGCCAAGATAATCGGCGTACCTGTTAAGGATCGTCGCTGGGAGGACGTACAAGGTCTTGAAGACGTTAACAAGCACTCGCTTCGCACAATTCAGCACTTTTTTGAGACCTACAAAGTACTCAAAAGCGACAAAGACGAAAGCGGAAAAGTGACTGTTGATGGATTTAAGGGCAAGAGCGACGCGATCAAAGCAATTGACGAATCAATAAAATTATACAAGGATACCTTTAGCAAGTAATTAAGTAATTACGTTTTCCGAGCTTTAGTTTTGGGACTATAGAGACCTGCAAACTACAAGCAATAACCTATAAGCTATATTATGGCAGACCAAAAAAACTATCAGAACGTTACCGTTAACGAGCAAGACAACGCCCAGGTTGAGATCGAAGGAGAAATAACTGCCGAGAAACTTACCGAAGCTCGCAAGCGCGCCCTCGACAAGCTCCGAGCGAGTGCCCAGGTCGAAGGTTTCCGCAGTGGCAACGCACCGGATGATGTGTTGATCAACAAATATGGCGAGATGACCATCCTGCAGGAAGCTGCCGAGCTTTCGCTGAGCGATGAATACCCGGTCATCTTGCGCGACCACAGCATCCAGGCGATCGGCCAACCGCAGATCTCTATCACCAAGCTTGCGCCAAATGAGGCCCTCGGTTTCAAGATCACAACTGCCACTATGCCGGAAGTGAAGGTTCCGGACTACAAAAAAGTAGCCAAGGAAACTCTTGAGAAAGAAGAGAACCAACCGCAAGATATCGAAGTAACCGAGAAAGAGGTAGAAGACACTATTCTGCAAGTACGACGCAACGTCGCCCAGCAAAAACAGCAAGAATCCGGTATCGAAACAACCGGTGGTGACGATTCCCTACCCGACCTCACTGATGAATTCGTAAGCTCCCTTGGCGACTTCAAAGACGTCGAGGATTTCAAAACCAAGATCAAAGATAACATTAAGGAGCAAAAGCGACGCGAGCAGACCGAAAAGCGACGACTAGCAGTTGTGGAGGCGCTTATTGAAGAGTCGACCATCACCCTCCCACCTATCATCATCGATAGCGAGGTAGACAAGCTTGTCCAGCAACTCAAGAGCGATGTATCACGAGCCGGCATGAGTTTCGAAGACTACCTTAAGCAGACCGGTAAAAATGAAGACGACATTCGCACCGAGTGGCGACCGCAAGCAGAAAAGAAGGCAAAGACTCAGCTTATTCTCAACAAGATAACAACCGAAGAGAAGCTCACACCTGACCAGGATCTGGTCAACCAGCACGTTGAGAAACTTATAAGCCAGCACCCCAACGCCAACCGCGAACAGGCCAAGGTGTTCGTTGAAACACAGCTCCTGAATGACCAGGTTTTGCGATTCCTAGAAGAGCAAGCACCGGCCCAAAAGAGCGATGCCAAAGAAGATAAAGCAGGCGATGAAAAGAAAGAAGAGAAGGAAAAGGCTAGCGACGACACCAAGAAGGACAGTAAGAAAGATGGCAAGAAAAAGAAGGAGGAAAAAAAGACTAAAAAATAATACGCCGAAACACCGACTAACCAAAAAGTGTCCAAAGCCAGGCTTTGGACACTTTTTGGTTAGACCATTCTAAGTTCAATAAGTAAGTGCAACACTTTGTAGTACACGTCTTCATATTAGAGTTAACTCTAATATTTTCATTTCACCCATTTACATTTACCTTTTGTAGACATGTCAATCCATCCACTACCCTACGAGCGCTAATCCTGCCACACAGATAGCCGCGGTCTCGGTTTTAAGATTTTGTTTACCCAGCGAATACTGCCTCACACCTTTTTCTTGAAAAACCCCTTTTTCTCGATCTGACCACCCTCCTTCCGGACCGACAAACAACCGCACATACTCTCCCGCACGCCCCGGTTGGCGAAGTTGGGCGCAGAGATCGGGAGTATCGGCACCCAATGTCGATACTCCCGCGTCTTTATCAAACATATATGAATCAGCAACACCATCAAGAGTGGAAAGATGATCGAGCGCCTCATCTACTGTCTGTATAGGTGCTATCTCAGGCAAACGCACTCTTCCCGACTGCTCCGCTGCCTCCACGATGATCTTCTGAGCCCGCTCATATACGATGTTCTTTTTATCAGAGCGATCTGCGGCGAGCGGCACAATACCTGCTACCCCCAGCTCGGTCGCCTTTTCGATGATCCACTCGAACTTATCACGCTTAATGAGTGCCGCGTACAACCAAACAGCGGGCGCCGTGTCGTCTTCGTGGTGCTTGTCGGTGATAGAGAGCACCGCTTCCCCGGAACGCATCTCTTGAATTACAGCACCATACTCCGCGCCCGAACCGTCAAAGAGAACCAGCTCAAAGCCCGGCTTGGCTCGCAAAACACTCTTCCATTGATGTAGCAAACGCTCATCAGTGACGGTCACGCTGTCGCCGTGAATTGATTGCGGGAGATAAAAACGGTCGATACGCATATAAATAGATTTAAGAGATAAGATTTATGATTTAAGAACGATATATTGTCAATAGCTCCTCAGAATGCTAGACTACTCAAGTCATCGTTGAATCTTAAATCAAAAATCTTAAATCTCAAACCATGTTAATCCCAACCGTTATAGAAAAAAGCCAGTTCGGCGAGCGCGCGTACGATATTTACTCACGTCTGCTTCGTGATCGTATCGTCTTTCTTGCCGGCCCGATCGATGACGATACCGCGAATATCATTATCGCGCAGCTACTATTCCTTGAGTCAGAAGACTCTACTAAAGACATTAGTCTCTACATTAACTCCCCCGGCGGCACTGTCACATCCGGACTAGCGATCATGGATACCATGAACCATGTGACCTGCAGTGTCAGCACTGTGTGCGCCGGCATGGCCGCATCGGCTGCAGCCTGGATCCTCTCGAACGGCGAGAAAGGCAAGCGCTACACTCTACCTAATGCTGAAGTGATGATCCATCAGCCACTGGGGGGCGCAGAAGGACAAGCAAGCGACATTGAAATATCAGCACGTCATATTATCGACATCAAAAAACGTCTCGCCAAGATCCTTGCCAAAAATACCGGCAAGAGTGTCCAGCAGATCGAAACTGATGTTGACCGAGACTTTTACATGACCGCTGAAGACTCTAAGGCGTACGGCATTGTCGATGAGATCTTGAAAGAGAAAACCTCGACCAAAAAGAAAAAATAGAGGGAAAAAAGAACTAACTATAGGGTTTCTAAAACCGGCTCACCTTCCCGTGAGCCGGTTTTACATATTGCCTATAATTCTGTATGCTGAGCATGCACAGCACGACAGAAGAAACGACAAAGTGACCGATACGAAGACTGTTCTAACACTATTATTCATTTGTGAACTCTCACCACTCCCCTCTTTATATTGAGATGAAAGACATAATGAGCGCCTTCAATATACTCAGGTAACGCTAAAAGGCCTCTCAAACCTATTTGGCGAAGTCGCGTAATGAAATTTTACGCGACGTGGTGAGCTAACCGCGTGACGTATGGACCTTAACACAACGCTTACGTTGCTGATCGCCGCTCTTCTCGGGCTGATCAGTGGCTATTTCTTGCGCATGCTTGTCTCGGCAGCCCGACGTGAGTCTATAGAGCTAAAGATACGCAAACAACTTCTACAAGCCCGGGAAAATGCCGAGCAGATAATAACTACAGCCGAAAACAAGGCAGACACACTTCTTGAACAAGCCCGACAAGACGCACGGGAAAAAGAAGAAAACCTTCAGAAAAGCGAGGATCGACTTATTAAACGTGAAGAACTGCTTGATAACCGTCAGCGTGATCTCGACGCCAATGAAGCAAAACTCGACCAGCGACTAGCCGAGGCAGACGGGCTTCGGGAAAAAGCGCGACAGACCCTCGATGCTCGAGAGCATGAACTCGAACGGGTTGCCACACTGTCTGCAGAAGAAGCCCGTGATCAGTTATTCGAAACGATCGAACACCAGTACGAGGAGGATCTCGTAGTTCGCATGCAGAAACTTGAGCAACACGGCGCGGAAAAACTTGAATTGAAGGCACGCGATATCCTCACCTCTGCTATTCACCGCATGGCCAACTCTGTTTCGTCCGATGTTATGACCACCACGGTCTCGATCCCATCTGATGAAGTAAAAGGTAAGGTTATCGGCAAAGAAGGGCGCAACATTCGCTCATTTGAGCGGATCACGGGTGTGGAACTTATTGTAGATGACACGCCGGGCACCATCACCATCTCCTCATTCGATCCGGTGCGTCGCCAAGTTGCTCGTGTTGCTCTTGAAAACCTTATCCTCGATGGCAGGATCCAGCCAACCCGCATCGAAGAGATGGTGACAAGCGCTAAAGACAAGGTAAACACCATTATTAAAGAAAAGGGAGAGCAAGCTGTTTATGAAGTAGGTGTCTATAACCTTGATCCGCGCATCATTTCTATACTTGGCCGTCTTTATTTCCGCACCAGCTACGGTCAGAATGTACTGCAGCACTCAATAGAAATGTCTCACATCGCTGGAATACTAGCTGAAGAACTTGGGGCAAACGTTGCTGTCGCTAAAGCGGGGGCTCTACTGCACGATATCGGCAAAGCCGTGGACCACGAGGTCTCTGGAACACATGTCGAGATCGGTCGCCGTATCCTGCAAAAATTCGGAGCTGACGAAGAGATCATTAAAGCAATGCAGGCGCATCATGGTGAATATCCATTTGAATCAGTAGAGTCGATCATAGTTCAAGCGGCCGATGCTATTTCCGGCGCTCGCCCGGGCGCTCGTCGCGACACCGTTGAGAACTACCTCAAACGCTTAACGGAGCTGGAGGCTATCGCCTCAGCAGTCGAAGGTGTCGAGAGGTCATACGCACTCCAGGCCGGACGAGAGATCCGTGTATTTGTCACACCGGAACAGGTCAATGATGTTGAGGCTCGACAGATGGCGCGTGAGATAGCCCTCCAAATAGAAAACGAGCTTAAATATCCCGGTGAGATAAAGGTCAATGTGATCAGGGAAAGCCGATCGATCGAATTTGCCAGATAAATTTCAGAGAAGTATATCGGATCTACGATCTACGATTTTAGATTTACAATTTTAGATATAAGAGAACGCTGCGAAGACAAAAGTCTTCGCAGCGTTCTCTTATTCCGGTCCGAAAAACCTAAAAACAATATTTTTGTAAATAAGTCAACCAATACAACTTATTCACCGCTAGCTATTGCGTAAAATACGGCTTCAATTATAATGATTTGTGGAGAGAGGCACACCTCTATGAGCTATTGTGAGGATGCATGCACCTTCAGAATAGGTCGATTATTAACTTCTCTAACGAATTCGATTATGAACAAACAAGATCTTGTTGACGCAGTACACGAGAAACTCGGTGGAACAAAGACTCAAGCCGACGAAGCAGTAGACACTATTGTAAATTCTATTGTTAGCAGCCTTACAAAAGGTGAGGAAGTTTCAATCTCAGGACTTGGTATTTTCAGCGCCAAGGACCGAGCAGCTCGGACAGCTCGAAACCCACAGACCGGTGAAGCTATTCAGGTGCCGGCCATGCGCGTACCGAAATTCAAAGCCGCCAAGGGCTTGAAGGACGCAGTAAAGAACGGCTAACAGACCGTCTCTTCCATTTATTAAAAAACCCCGCAACTGCGGGGTTTTTTAATTGTTTATGCGATTGTTTTGTGCGGGATGGGAGAATCGAACTCCCAACCTTGGTTTGGAAAACCAATGTTATACCATTTAACTAATCCCGCCCACACTCCACCATTCATGGCGAAGTCTCAAAATACTATCAAACTGCTCGACTTTGAGCAATTGCAACAAGGACTTCCTTATTATCACTCTCCCCTACTTTATTTCTCCTTTTGTAACCACACCGACCACATTTATGTGTCAGCACATATCCTCCTTTTTCTGCTTCACACATCACCGGCTCCATTAGACCACCGCAGTCAGCAGCCCGATCACCGGGGTTTACATCAACATGTTTTGAGTACAAACACTGCGGGCAGTGATTTGTGTATCCATTTCCTTTTATGCGTAAACCGCAACTCTCACAAGTAAAATTTTCAATGTTTCGTTGAAATTGTTGAGACATGGACTATCAATAGAAAATGCTCTGCCTGCCGGCCGGCCAGCAGACTTCACGGGAAACTACCGTTTCCCGACCCCCTCCCGGTTCGGGTCCCAGTGATTACCTGTTATTTATAAAATATTGTGTCTTGCAAAGCTCGGGTTTACTCGCTTCTCACTACCCGGGCTCGCCTGTCTCTCCAGGTGTTCCTATGCTTCTTGTGTTTTCTTCGAAAACATCCGCGAAGCGAATTTGCGCTTTTTTGGATATGGAACGCTTCGCACCACAAGGGCACTTCTTGTATTTCTAATTCATCACTATCGTGATTCATAAGAAAACAAAGTCGCTTGCAAAAAACACAAATTCGTCCGCCTTTCGAATCCAGACGAAAGCACAGAAATGTGCTTTCTTGCCCTCCTTTCAGTCGGGGCACTGGGATTCGAACCCAGAATCACTCGGTCCCAAACCGAGCATGTTAGCCGTTACACTATGCCCCGCAACTCGATTATCCTAGCATAAAGAAAGTGTATTTCCTAGAAAAACAGAAAACATTCAATCACTCCGGCAGCAAGATATTCCGGATATACTCGATCGCCGACTGCTTTACTTCATGATCAAGATAAACAACACACACATCACACTGCCATCGCTCCCGCTCAAGAGACATTGCCCTCTCTGAAGCATATATCTGCACAGCACGTGACAGCCTCTTTAATTTTCTTCCATCGACCTTCTCTTCAGGACGCAAAGTATACACTCCCCTGTCCCTAAAAGACATTGCGGTACTCTTAACTTCAATAAAGTGCATAACCCCTTTCTTTTTAGCGACAATATCAATTTCACCGCATTTTTTATTGTAGTTGCGGTCAGTAATTTTATATCCATTCTGTTCAAGGTGGCGAGCCGCAATACTCTCTCCTATCCTTCCAGTTTCGTTGTGTTGAGCCATAATTCCCACAATTATACCCCTGCTTTCGCATGAAACATCTATTCACCTACCTTTATAACTGGGGATTTTGTATAATTATGTCCGTAAAGCAAAAATAAGGCTCAACTAAGCAGTTTTCTTTCTATTTTATGTCCTTTGAGACCACAGAGACAATGTCTTTTTATACACATATCCCCACGGTTATCCACAGTTATCCCCTTTCCTGTGTATTAAAACATGACTGCTTAGTGAGAAACATTGACCAAACACCGGCACAACCTTTCGATTTTGCTCTGTTTGGTGTATGATACTCGCTATCGCACCCGTGGTGAAACGGATATCACAGCGGTCTTCGGAACCGTCGTTCCAGGTTCGAATCCTGGCGGGTGCACATAAAATAGTTAGTCTGGATGCGATAGCATTCGGGCTTTACTATTTTAAGCATTCGCCAGGATTCGAAAGACGGAGGCGGTATTACAAGACGACCGAAGGGAGTGCTTGTCGCCGAGTCGGGGTCGAGAGTACTTTGGCTTTTAGAGTCTCGAGTCTGCGAGAGACGAATAAAAGACTTAGTAACTCGTGACCGAATCCTGGCGGGTGCACCGGGAACAAGAGTTACATAAGTTGGAAAATCTTAACGAATCATTTATACTGTTGCAGTGATGCGGGTATAGTTTAGTGGTATGACACGTCCTTGCCAAGGATGAGACGGGAGTTCGATTCTCCCTACCCGCACTGAAATAAGGAAGAAAACACGTTAGTGTTTTATGACTATAATTCAGTAGCGGGATGGGAGAATCGAAAGACGGAGGCGGTACACAAGACGACGAGCCTGCGAGGAGTGCTTGTCGCCGAGTCCGGGGAGGAAGTTCTTGGTGAGGGCGAGCACGCTAGTGCGAAGTCTGAGCCTAGAAACTTGACCCCGATTCTCCCTACCCGCACTAGGAACGAGTGAAACGGAAGTTTACTTACGTTTCCAAGTGACGACGTGCGGGGAAGCCCTGCTTACCCACACTGAAATAAGGAAGAAGATACATTAGTGTTCAGTGGCAATAAGTCAGTCTATAGTCTAAGACAATCTATTTAAAGAATTTATATACTCCCCGTACAAAAACGCGGTGAGGTACTTTTTTAATAAACAGCCTTGTCTATCGCGCCACAACACGATGATCACATAAACATCATTCCTCATGTATTTCAATCACGAATTGCTTTCTCAAACCTACGGTACTACAATACCTAAATGACTCATTTAATTCCTCCAGAGGTTTCACGTGTAACAGACTCACTTCAAAACGCAGGTTTTGAAGCGTATTTAGTGGGAGGATGCGTGCGAGACATGCTACGCAACGCAAAACCTAAAGACTGGGATGTGACAACTAACGCTAAACCTGAACAAATCGAGGGGTTATTTGACCACACGTTTTACGAGAACACCTACGGCACAGTCTCGGTAGTGAATGAAGATACCGATGACGAAACACTCAAGGTTATCGAGGTAACGCCGTACCGACTTGAAAGCGAATACACCGACAACAGGCGCCCGGACACCGTTGAGTTCAGTGATTCACTTGAAGATGACCTACAGCGCCGCGACTTCACTATCAACGCCATCGCCTACGACCCTCAAAAAGACACCTTTGTTGACCCTTATCAAGGTCAAAAGGACATAAAGGACAAAACTTTACGCACTGTGGGTGATCCAAAGGACAGGTTCAATGAGGACGCCCTGCGGATCATGCGTGCCGTACGCATCCACGCCGAGCTGGGATTTTCGATAGAAGAAACCACAAAAAAGGGAATTATGGACTTTAAAGGCGCTCTCAAGGATATAGCGAGGGAGCGTATTCGGGATGAATTTACCCGCATTATTGCCTCCCCAAACCCGGCCGAAGCCTTAGCAGTTTCACGTGAAACAGGTATTTTAGACATAATTATACCGGAATTGACTGAATCCTACGGCGTTGATCAGAACCAAGCCCACTCGTTCGATGTTTGGACCCATCTGATCAAGTCCGTTCAACATGCTGCAGATAAGGAATATAGCTTAACTGTACGTTTTGCAGCTCTATTTCACGACATAGGCAAACCGGCCACGAAGCGCTGGGACAACAAAAAAAGCGACTGTAGCTTCCATGGACACGAAGTTGTAGGCGCAAAGATAACACGAAAGATCCTTCAACGGCTTTGTTTCTCAAAAGAATTTATTTCACGTGTAACCACTATGGTCCGTTGGCATATGTTCTTCTCCGATCCGGAGCAGATCACTCTTTCAGCTGTTAGGCGCTTAATAAGCAACATAGGTAAGGAGAATATACAAGAGATCGTGAATTTACGCATATGTGACCGTATCGGTACCGGGCGCCCGAAAGAACGTCCGTATAGACTGCGGAAATACCAATCAATGATCGAGGAGGCTATGCGGGATCCCGTTTCAGTGAAAAGCCTTGCTGTAGACGGAAATGTGCTCCTCAGCGACCTAAATATGGCGCCTGGTCCTAAAATTGGCTATATTCTTCATGCTCTTTTGGAAGAAGTGCTCGATGATCCAACGCGCAATACAAAAGAGCACCTCCTAGAGCGCGCTAAAGACTTACTAGAACTGACCGAGGAGGATTTAAAGAAACTAGGTGAGAAAGGTAAAGAAAAGGTTGAGGAAGAGGACGAAAAAGCCCTAGAGGAAATACGTAAGAAATACTGGGTAAAATAGGCTGTTTCACGTGTAACCTTTACACAAGACTGTTCGACACAGAAAAACACCAGCCTTGTAGGGGAGCTGGTGTTTTGCTTTATACGCCCTTCAGAGAGTATTTGTTACACGTGAAACTATTGTGCATAGACCGCCGGCTTACCACTTACCAAGTTTCACATGAAACAAAAACCCTGACTGCTTCTTGGGCTGGATACTTCTTAGAACTGGGATTTTATCCTTTTGCCAACTCTTTTGCCAACCCCTGGGGTTGGCAAAAAGTAGTAGTGGGAAGGCCTGGCCGCCGTACAGCAACGCTGTATTGCATCCTTTTGCCTAATTGTGTTCTTTTGTCCAAGAGTTCTTTATTTTAGGCATGCAGTTTTAGATATACAATAGGGTTTTTGGGTAAAAAAAGACCTCGTCATGGAGAGACGAGGTCTTGAACTCTTGAACGTTACGTCCAGGTGAACTCCGTTAGGAGTTAAATGAACACTTTACTTCTTTGCTTTACTTGGAGAGGGGCACACTTTTTTTGACTTGATTTGGAAAGAACATCGGGGGATTTCGATATAGAAACCGATCCGGGGAATACTATCTACGGATGTCCGTAGGCGGTCTCCTGGGACCAGCTTATAGCCATTCTGGTCATCACACAGTTTCGTGTAAATTTCAGTAAGGCAACAGATTTTCAAAGGACAAAAGAGCACCTCAGCGACAATACTTAACGGACTTTTTATTATACGCTGAGTCTGTGACCATTATATAATGTCTTATACAAGAGTAAAGGACACTACATGTGGATAACTTGTCCTATAGAAATATCTCAGACAAAGAAAAGCCGCCGTCTGCTGAAAAGCAAACGGCGGCGAGTTTTAGACTGAAAGTACATCTCCTTGTTGAGCTCAGCAAAGCGTTACTGGCCTTGCTGTTGCTGGTTCTGCTGTTGCTGGTTTTGATCCTGGTCCTGGCCCTGGTTTTGATCCTGGTCTTGACCTTGATCCTGCCGATTGGACACATCACCAACCCCAGAATTAGAACCGGAACCAGCTTCTGACGAGCTGTTGCTATCGCCTGACTTGGCGTTAGCATCAGCACGTGAACCTTCGTTCGTGTTTGCCGACTCCTGAGCTTGTCCTTGCCGAGTGATAACATCACCGACTTCGGCACGCGCACCGTCAGCATGAGCATCAGCGTGTGAGCCTTCGCTTGTCGACCGCTGACCTTGGCCTTGTTTCTGGTAATTCTCCGACGAAACCTCAACAGAAGACCTTGGTTGATTTCGATTCTCCGACGCTGACCGTGCCTGGTTAGAGTTATCGACCGTTGTTGTTGTCACAGCCTCAGGACCTCTTCGAGAAAGGTGTTTGGCTGCCCCGATGGCACCTCTTTGCTGGTGCAGAGCAACTTGTTGCTGTGCATTTGCACGAATTTGAGCAACGTCCTTGTCATATTCACCTTGCGCCACAGTGCTCCCGACTTGGCCGAGCGCGATCCACATGCCGTTTATACCGGCATGCAGAATGCCGTCATTTACCCGAGTGGTCACGAAGAGCCCCACAGGAAACCCGTTCTCATCCTGCAGCAGATTTCCGTCGAGGTCAGTAATGACCACGACAGAATCTAAAGCATTTTGAGCGAGAATGTTCACCCTCTCTCCCACAAGGTGGAAGACCAGGTAGTTACCGACCCGCGTGGGCCTTGAGAGCTCCACGCTTCCGTCTGTGTACCCGTGAGTGCGGAACCTCTCCGCCTCACTTGAGCTCATCGTGTTTGTGCGAATCCCCGATGAACAACCGAGAGTAGGCAGCATGGCCAAGCACAACGAAACGATACCTATAAAGCGTAGCATGTACGCCTCCTTTCATCTGTGTAGGAAGTTTAGATTCAGCGGTTTTGCTGCTGAACATAATGATACTGGGTCGTTTTCGACCCACCGGTGTCAAGTTGGTAGTACACGCCACCCCGGTACGGAAAGACGTGACGACCGTCAAAACGACCTTCCAAACCGTAGTGATCGAGAGAGACATATATCGGATCAGATCGTTCCTGCCGATACACCTCCCTCGACCGGATGACCCGTAGACTGTTACCGTTATAGATCATTTCATAGACCTCGGGATCACCTTCAACCGGCAAAAGGTCCTCCACAGGGACGTTTTGAATTCTGCGGCTGGCGTTATTGTCTTCAAGCACAAGAACGTTAACCAACTCTTCTGCCGAACCGCGCATCCCGGTGGAATCGCTTGACTGATCTGAACGCAACTCCTCCAAGATCTGGTTGAGAACCTCATCGACTTGGGTGAGCGAGGCTCCCTGGTCTCTTACCAGTGAGCGAACGTGTTCCCGCAGATCTCGAGCAACCTCAGTGGTCGCCCTCTGATCATCGCTCAAGTCCTTAAGTTCACCGATGATCTCGCTTAGGCGACGATCACTCAACCGGTTACCTGACCGAAGAGCCTCAATAATCCTCTCTCGCTGCTCTACCGCGGGGTCTTTTCGAAGCTCGAGATCTTCAAGATCTTCTTGCAACCTCTCCAGATCACCGGATACCTCTTCGATGCGCCGTTTTGTCTCCTCGATATATACAGGATCACCATCCCCGGCTTCAACCTCCCGAAGATTGTTCAAATGCACTTCGAGCCGTTCAACCTCGTCGCGCTTGGCGTCGATTTGCGCGGGTGTAACCATGCGCATTTCCTGAATATCCCTTCGCAGAAGGCCGATCTGGTCCCGGAGAGATTGAATCTCTGAGTCGTCACGCCCCACCTCCTCAGATCGAGGCGGCGGAACACTGACGGATCGATCTGAGCCGTCATCGGAGGACCATTGCTGCCAAGCAATCCAGGCAAGAACCAAGATCACAAGCGCCGCAACGACCGCAATCACGACTTTGAACACCGTCGACCGACCACGGTTACCCGAATTCTTCTTACACATAGCCTTATTCCCTTCGAAGTTTGGAGTTCCGGCGAACGCGCCGAATAACAAAAAAGCTGACGCAACAACATAGCAACGTCAACGAACATTCCTGGAAGGATATTACTACAAAAATATTGATTAGTCAATAGATAGTACGTCATTTTAAAGTGTTTTTTGTGTTTAATTTGCTTTTAAATCGCCGCCCTGAGCAACTCAATACAACAACCAAGGAAAGCAAGGGACGCCTCGAAAATACTGCTAGTTAGTGACCTAACCGGAAAATAAGCTAGAGCAGAGTGAAAAAACGTCTCCACACCTGTTTTTATCTTTCAAACAAGGCCCCGACAGGTGTAAAAACTTGCAAAGCCTATACACTTGTGCTATATTTTGCCCAATGTTAACGAAATCGAAAAAGCAAAAGCTTGTAGATGAAGTAAAAACTCACGAGAGTGACACGGGCTCTCCTGAAGTGCAGATCTCGATCCTCACCAAACGAATCGAAGAGCTTGCCAAACATCTCAAGGAACACAAAAAAGATATTCACTCACGTCGAGGCCTTCTTCAGCTTGTCGCCAAGCGACAGCGCCACATGAACTATCTTGAGCACAAAGATAAACGACGATTTAATAAGCTCATGAAGAAGCTTAACCTCAAGAAAAAAGCAAAATAATCTGAGTGACAACCGCCCCGCCCGGCAAAGCCGGGCGGG